>JBFWMJ010000003.1:0-80783 GCA_050251675.1 Sphingobium sp. | reverse complement strand
TGGTCTGGGCCTGCCGGTACAAATATGTGCTGCGCCGGACGGAGGAAGGGCTCAGGATGGTGCGCAAGACCGTGCTGCTGCCCAATAACGCCAAGGCGCTCTATACGCTGGCGTTTCTGATCTGATACGGCAGGATCGGATCGGCGCCGGACGGGCCGGCATCGGATTATCGCCCTGGAGAGGGGCACGGGAGGGACGAGATGGACGACATTCAATGGGAACAGCTGGTTCCCGAAGGCGAAGTGCTGTTGCGCTATGGCGCGGGCGTGGCGGAAATCACACTCAACCGTCCCGAAGCGTCGAACGGCATGACGGTCGATCTGCTCTCGACCCTCTATGATGTGGTGATGCGCTGCCATGGCGATTCGCGGGTCCGCGCGGTCGTGCTGCGCGGCGCGGGGAAGAATTTCTGCGCCGGCGGCGACGTCAAGGATTTTGCCGCCAAGGGGGAAGGGCTTCCCGACTATCTGCGGCAGGCGACATCCTATCTTCAGATCGTCGCCGGGGCGCTGATGCGCCTCAATGCGCCGGTCATTGCGTCGGTCCACGGCTTTGCGGCCGGGGGCGGCGGCGTGGGCCTCGTCTGTGCGTCGGATTTCGTCATCGCGGGGGAAAGCGCCAAGTTCCTGACCGGCGCGACCCGCGCGGGCATGGCGCCCGACGCTGGCTCGTCGGTCACGCTTCAGCGGCTGGTGGGTTTCCGCAAGGCGATGGAGATGCTGATCCGCAACCCCGTCGTCCCGGCGGCTGAAGCGCTGGATATCGGCCTCATCACCAGCGTCGTGCCCGACGCTGATCTTGAGGCGGAAACCTATGCGCTGGCGCTGGAAATCGCGGCCGGCGCGCCGCTGGCCTTCGCCGCCACCAAGCGGCTTCTCTGGAACGGCATCGGCGGCAATGTCGAAACCGCCTTCCCGGAGGAATCGCGGACCGTCTCCGAACTGTCCGGCACCGCTGACGCACGGGAAGCGCTGGCGGCGGTCATCGAACGGCGCAAGCCGACCTTCACGGGGCGCTGAATTCATGGCGCTTTACAGCAGGGACGCGTTCGCCGGTCGCCGTGCGCTGGTGACGGCGGGCGCGAGCGGCATCGGCGCCGCGATCAGCAAGGCGCTGGCCGACGCCGGTTGCGATGTGGTGGTCGCGGCCCGGCGAAGCGCGGAGGCGGAACGCTGGGCGGGCGAAATCGGTGGTGTCGCCGCCACGCTTGACGTGACGGACGGTGACGCCGTGCGGCAGGTTGTCGCCGACAACGGGCCGTTCGACATTCTCGTCAACAATGCAGGCGTCGACCAGCACGCCTTCTTCACAAAGACCACGCCGGAGGAATGGCGCACGCTGATTGAGGTCAACCTGATCTCCGTCTTTTCCTGCACCCATGCGGTTTTGCCCGCTATGCAGGAAAAGCGCTTCGGCCGGATCATCAACATCGGTTCTGAGGCGGGCCGGCTGGGGTCGAAGGGCGGGTCGGTCTATTCGGCGGCGAAGGGCGGCATGAACGCCTTCACCAAGTCGATCGCGCGCGAAAACGCCCGTTTCGGGATTACCTGCAACGCGGTGCTGCCCGGTCCGGTGCAAACCCCGCTGCTTGAAAAGGCGGTGGAGCAGGGCGGCGAGAAACTGCGCGAGGCGATGGCCGCGGCGACGCTGGTCGGCCGGCTGGGCGACCCGGCGGAGGTGGCGGCGGCCGTCGTCTTTCTGGCGAGCGACGCGGCCGGTTTCGTCACCGGCGAGATAGTGGGCGTTTCCGGCGGCATGGGGTGCTGAGCATATGAGCGAGACGTCGCAAAGCCCGATCGACATCGTCATCGACAAGGTCCGCCGCACCTATGGCGGCTGGCGGCGCAGCACCAGCGCGGAGCAGATGCGGGCCGACTGGGATACGCTGTTTGGATCGGACGCCAGCGGCGCGGCCGGGGAGGCGGTCAACGCCGCCGGCCTGTCGCTGACCTGGGTGCAGGCGCCCGGCGTCGGCCGTGAACGGCTGTTCGTCTATCTTCATGGCGGCGGCTACAAGGTCGGTTCGGCCCGTTCGCATTTCGATCTGGTCGCGCGGATTTCCGCCGCCAGCGGCGCGGCCGGGCTGATCCTTGATTATACCCGCGCGCCCGAAGCGCAATTTCCCGCGCAGATCGGCGAATTGGAGACGCTGTGCGCCTGGCTTGCAGAGCAGGGCCACGCCGTCGATCGTGTCGCCTTTGCGGGGGATTCGGCGGGCGGTAATCTGGCGCTGGCGGGTGTGCTGCGCCTGCGCGAGAAGGGCCTGCCTCTACCCGCCGCCCTGGTGCTGCTCTCTCCCTGGACGGACCTTACCGCCAGCGGTGAAAGCTATGAGACGCGCGCGGACGCGGACCCCATCCACCAGCGCTTCATGATCCAGAACATGGCCGGCAATTATCTGGGCGACGCCGATCCCGCGCAGCCGCTCGCGTCGCCGCTGCACGCCGATCTTGCCGGTTTTCCGCCCATGCTGATCCAGGTCGGCGATCGTGAGACGGTGCTGGATGACGCCCGCAATCTGGCTGCGAAGGCGCAGGGGGCGGGCGTTCCCGTTCAGCTGGAAGTGTGGGATGGCATGATCCATGTCTTCCAGCAATTCCCCGATGAACTTGCCGAAGCGCGGCAGGCCATCGACCATATCGGCGCCTTCCTGCGCGCGCATCTGGCCTGATGTCGTTGGCGGCAGCTTCTGCAATAGCCGGCGCGTCAGCCTTCGTATCGGATGTCGCGCGGATCGATCTGCCGGTGGCAATGGTCGCACACGACCATGGGACTGAGTTCATGGCCGCAGGGCGTGTGGATCAGGCGGAAGCTCGCCCCGCGCGCGTCCAGCCACTTCTCGCCCCAGCGTTGCAGCGCCACGAAGATCGCGTACATGTCCATCCCGCGCTCGGTCAGCCGATATTCGTAGCGCATGGGGCGCGACTGATAGGCTTCGCGGCGGATGACCTGCTGTTCGACCAGATGGTTGAGCCGGCGGGTCAGGACGCTGCGGGAAATCTGCAGATTCTTCTGGAACACATCGAACCGGCGGACGCCCAGGAACATTTCCTGCAACACGGCGAAGGACCAGGCGTCGCTGAAGATGTCCAGCGCCTTGCGTACGGCGGCGGGGCGATCCGGGACGGGGGCCTGAACAGGGGCGTTGGCGCTGTGGGGCGGTTCGGCGGTCATCGACAAGTCCGGCAATAGGCGGGTGGAGCCGCGCTTCTAGACAAAAGCCGGCATCGGGCAAATGGTAATCAGGCGACAGACAAGGGACAGGACGGCATAGTGGCAGGCATTATCGGTTTCGGCGGTTACGTACCGCGCGCGCGGCTGAGCCGCAGGGCGATCTATGACGCCAACAGCTGGTTCGCGCCCAATCTGAAGGGCAAGGCGCGCGGGCATCGCGCCATGGCGAACTGGGATGAGGACGTCATTACCATGGCGGTTGCCGCCGCCCGCGATTGTCTGGGCACGGGGGAGGATCGCTCCCATATCGACGCGGTCTATCTCGCGTCCGTCACCGCGCCTTTTGCCGACCGGCTGAACGCGGGTGTGGTCGCGGCGGCGCTGACGCTGGAGGAAACGGTCGAGGCATTCGACATGGGCGGCACGCGCCGCGCGGGCGTCGGCCTGCTGGCGCAGGCGGCGGCGCGGGTGCGCGGCGGCGGCGGCCCCACGCTGGCGCTGGCGGCCGACCTGCGCAAGGCGCGTATGGCGAGCGCCGCGGAAATGGAGCAGGGAGAGGCGGGCGCTGCCATCCTGATGGGCAGCGAGAATGTGCTGGCCGAGCACCTCGCCTCGGCCAGCATCACCGTCGATTTCGTGGATCATTTCCGCCAGGCGGGGAAGGATTTCGACTATCAGTGGGAAGAACGCTGGGTCCGGGATGAGGGCGTGGCGAAGATCGCCCCGCGCGCGGTGAAAGCGGTGCTGGAAAAGGCCGGCGTGGACGCCGCCGCCGTCGACCATTTCATCTTCCCCACGACATTGGCGAAGATGGACGCGCAGGTCGCCAAAAGTTGTGGCCTCCGCCCCGACAGCGTCGTTCCCACCCTGCACGACCGTATGGGCGACGCGGGGTCCGCCCATGCGCTGCTGCTGCTTGCCCATCTCCTCGAAACGGCGGAGCCTGGCGCGCTCATCCTGCTGCTGGAATTCGGCAACGGTGCCGATGCGGCGCTGTTCCGCGTCACCGATGCGGTTCGCGGTTTCCGGCCCGCGCGCGGCGTATCAGGCTGGCTGGCGCGCGGCCGGGAGGAAACGAACTATACCAAGCTGCTCGCCTTTCGCGGTCTTGTGCCGGTGGAGAAGGGGATGCGCGGGGAGCAGGACAAGAAGACCGCGCTCAGCACCCTGTACCGCCATCGCCGCGCCATATTGGGCCTTGTCGGCGGCAAGTGCAGCGAGACGGGCAGCGTGCATTTCCCGCCTTCGCGCCTGTCCTACGATCAGCAGCGGCCGATGCTGGACACGCAGGTCCCCTACAAGATGGCCGAACGCCGCGCCCATGTGCTGAGCTGGTCGGCCGAAACCTTGTCCTATTATCTCTCCCCCCCACATCATTACGGCCAGCTCGATTTCGAGGGCGGCGGCCGCATCCTGATGGAGTTTACTGACGTCCTTCCCGGTGAGGTCGACACCGGCACGGAGATGGAGATGAGCTTCCGCATCAAGGATCGCGACCAGTTGCGCGATTTCACCCGCTATTTCTGGAAGGCGACGCCGGTTTCGTTCGCCGCCCCCGACCGCAAGGAGGATTGAACATGCCGCGTGGTATCAGGGACAAGGTCGCCATATTGGGCATGGGGTGCAGCCGTTTTGGCGAGCGGTTCGACGCCAGCCCCGAAGACCTGATGGTCGAATCCTATATGGAGGCGCTCAGCGATGCGGGGATCGAACCCACGCAGATCGACGCCGCCTGGTATTCGACCCATTTGCCGGACGTCGGCACCGGGCGCGGCGGTACGCCGCTCAGCATCGCCTTGCGCCTGCCCAATATCGGCGTCACCCGGGTTGAGAATTTCTGCGCCGGTGGGTCGGAGGCGGTCCGCAACGCCGCCTATGCCGTCGCGTCTGGCGCGTGCGACATCGCGCTGGCGCTGGGCGTGGAAAAGCTCAAGGACTCAGGCTATGCCGGGCTGCCGCTCGCGACGGTCGGCACCTATATCCCGCAATGGTATCCCGGTGCCGTCGCCCCGGCCAATTTCGCCCAGCTCGCCACCGCCTACCGCGCCCGGCATAATGTCGATCCCGCCCTCCTGAAGCGCGCGATCGCGCATGTCTCGGTCAAGAGCCACGCCAACGCCATCAACAATCCCAAGGCGCATCTGCGCAAGGTGATTACCGAGGAACAGGTGCTGAACGCCCCGATGATCGCCGAACCGCTTGGCCTGTTCGACTGTTCGGGCGTGTCGGACGGGTCCGCCGCCGCGATCCTCACCACGCCGGAGATCGCCCGCGCGCTCGGCAAGCGCGACATCGTCACGTTCAAGGCGTTGCAGCTTTCGGTCAGCAATGGCTGGGAACTTCAGGGCAATGGCTGGGACGGCAGCTATGTCCACACGACCCGCGTCGCCGCGAAGAAGGCCTATGCCGAAGCGGGCATCGACAATCCGCGCGAACAGATCAGCATGACGGAAGTGCATGACTGTTTCTCCATCACCGAACTGATCACCATGGAAGATCTGGGCCTGTCGGAAGAAGGACAGGGGGTGAAGGACACGCTGGACGGCAGGTTCGATGCCGATGGGAGCATCCCGTGCCAGATCGACGGCGGCCTCAAATGCTTTGGCCATCCGATCGGCGCCAGCGGTATCCGCATGTTGTACGAAATGTATCTGCAGTTGCTGGGCCGGGCGGGCGATCGCCAGCTTCCCGACCCGCGCCTGGGCCTTACCCATAATCTGGGTGGGCAGCCGTCGCAGAATGTCGCGTCCATTTCCATCGTGGGCCGGTATAATGACTGATCGGGAAACGGCGGCGACGCAGGAAAACATCGCGGTGGACCGGCCCGCGCCGCATGTGCTGCGCGTGCTCATCAACCGCCCGGCCAAGCTGAATGCGGTCGACTTCAACGTGCGCGAGGAAATGTACCATGCGCTGAAGGAAGGTCTTGCCGACCCCTCGATCCGCGCGCTGGTGCTGGGCGGTGTCGGGGGTAACCTTTCGGCCGGGGGTGACGTTCCTTCGATGATCGGCCTGTCGGAGGCCGAGGCGCAGGCCCGCCTGCGGCATATTCATCGCCTGTGCCGGCTTGTCGCCGAAGCCCCTGTAGCGGTGGTGACCGCTGCCGAAGGCTGGGCGGCCGGCGCCAGCGTCGGCCTTTCGATGCTGGGCGACTATATTATCGTCGGCCCGTCGACGAAGATACTGGTGCCCTTCTTCAAGCTTGGCCTCATCCCCGATTGGGGCATGATGCGGACGCTGCCGCAGCGTGTCGGCATCGGCCGCGCCCGCCGCATCATCTTTGAATCCCAGACGATCAAGGGTGAGGAAGCGGTGCAGATCGGCCTTGCCGACATATTGGCCGATGATGCGGCAGTCATGGACACCGCGCTCGCCAAGGCCGCCGAACTGGCCCGGATGCCGCGTGGCGCGCTCGCGCTCGTCAAGCAACGCTGGGCCACGCCGCCCGCCAGCTTTGAAGAGGACCTTGCCCGCGAGGAAGCCGACCAGGTCCAGCTTCTGCGGGGTGAGGACTTCAAGGAAGGCTTTGCGGCGTTCACCGAAAAACGCGGCGCGGATTTCACCAGCGTGCAATGACAGGCGGCACGGCATTGCGGTAATCGGGCCCGCAATGCCGTGACGCTCTCCATCGCTCTTGCTTCGGTCCCGTGGCCATCATGGCTGTATGGGACGATTGCCAAATTGAGCCGGCTCTGGTCCGCGTGGCAGATGTCGGTCCGGGCACTGAGCGCTGCTGCGGACATATCCGACAATGACATTTTGCGCCTCATGGGCAGCAGACGCCTTTCGGGCGCGGTGGCCTGTGCCTGCGCAACAGAGTGACATCACGCAAGGCGGGCATCTGGCGGGGGCTGCCTCTTCCGGGATGGCCGCGTGCGCCCCGACTCTGGAGCGGCGCCCGCAAAATAGCGCCAAACCCCCTTGTGTAACGTTATATCATTCCGTATTGGGTCCCGGTCGCGCATGCAAAAAGGGGATCATCGTGAAAATTCGTGTCTTGCTGTTGTCCGCCGTTTCGATCCCGGCCATGACGCCGCACGTCGCTGTTGCCGCTCAGGCGGGCACGTCGGGCGGTGACATTGTCGTGACCGCCAGCGCGCTGGAGCAACGCGCGGACGAGACGGCGACACCGGTGCTTACCCTGTCCGGGGCTGACCTGATCCACCGCCGCCAAGCGACGCTGGGCGATACGCTGGCCGGACAGCCGGGCATCAATTTCGACAATTTCGGCGGCGGCGCGAGCCGCCCGGTGATTCGCGGCCAGACCGCGCCGCGCGTGCAGTCGCTGTCCGACAGCGCCAATATCCAGGACGCATCGTCGATCTCGCCCGACCATGCCGTCACCACCGAACCGCTGCTGCTGCGCGGGATAGAGGTGCTGCGCGGACCCGCCGCCCTGCTCTATGGCGGCGGCGCGATCGGCGGCGCGATCAACCTGCTGGACGATAAGGTGCCGACCGCCATCCCGGAGGGTGGTATCACGGGCGTGGCGGAAGGGCGGCTGGGCACGGCCGACAGGGAGCGTTCGCTGGTGGGTGGCCTGACCGCCGGCGTCGGACCGCTTGCCTTCCGTGTCGAGGGGGTCCATCGCCGATCCGACGATTACCGGGTGCCGAAAAAATTCGGTGATCGCCGTGTCGATGGTTCCTATAACGACACATCGACCTTCACCGTGGGCGGATCATGGATCGGCCCGGACGGCTATCTGGGCGTCGCCTATACCCGCCAGCGCAGTGAATATGGCCTGCCCGGTCACAGCCACGAATATGAATCCTGCCATCCGCATGGCAGCCACCTGCATTGCGGCGGCCACGGGCATGACCATGACGACGGCCATGGCCATGACGACGATCATGATCACGATCATGACCATGAGCATGAAGAGGTGCCGTTCGTGAAGCTGCGCAGCGAGCGCTTCGACATTCGCGGCGAATATCGCGATCCGCTGCCGGGGTTCGAGAAGGTGCGCCTGCGCATGTCCTTCACGGAGTATGAGCATGACGAGATAGAGGAGGATGTGGTTGCCACCACCTTCCGCAACAAGGCGCACGATATCCGCTTCGAATTGACCCACAAGCCCATCGGCGGCCTGCGGGGCGTGTTCGGGGTCCAGCATTCCGTAAGCGAGTTCAGCGCGGTGGGGGAGGAAGCGTTCCTGCCGGAGAGCGAGACCAGCAATACCGCGCTGTTCCTGATGGAAACGCTGCAGGCCGGCCCGGTCCGGCTTGAACTGGCGGCCCGGCAGGAATGGCAGACGATCGAAACCACGCTGAACCGCAAGGTCAGCCACAGGCCATTCTCGGTGTCCGGCGCGGCCGTGTGGGATATTGGCGGCGATTATTCGCTGGCGCTCTCGCTCGCCCGTTCGCAGCGCGCGCCCAATGCCCAGGAACTGTACGCGCGCGGGGTTCATCTGGCGACGAACACCTATGAACTGGGTAGCGCCGCGCTCGGCAAGGAAACCGCGAAGGCGGTCGCCCTGACTTTCCGCAAGACGCAGGGCGCGACCACCTTCACCATCGGCGCCTATCATCAGGATTTCGACAATTATATCTTTGCCGACACGCTTGATCGCTTCGAGGATTTCCGCCTGATCCGGTACCGGGCAGCCGACGCGCGGTTCACCGGCATCGACGGCGAAATCCGTCAGCAGATCACGCCCGATGTCGGCGCGTCGGTGTTCGGCGACTATGTCCGGGCAAAGCTGAAGGGCGGTCATGGCGATCTTCCGCGCATCCCGGCCGCACGTCTGGGCGGACGGGCCGACGGCAAATGGGGTCCGTTGTCGGCCGATGTCGAATATTATCATGTGTTCAGGCAGGGAAAGGTCGCGACGTACGAAACGCGTACCTCCGGCTATGACATGCTCAACGCCACGCTGGCCTATACGTTGGAACTGGGCGCGAAGGCCAATGCCGAACTGTTCGTTCGCGCGACCAACCTGACCAACGCACTGGCCTACAACCATGCCTCTTTCATCAAGGAGGCTTCGCCACTGCGCGGCCGAAACTTCACCTTCGGACTGCGCACGGCGTTCTGACGTCATAAAGGGGGGCGGTCCCATTCGGCCGCCCTCACCCAATGCCGCCCCGGCGTCTCTTGCGCCTTGGCTTGGCCCCATCATGCCCCGGTGTGGCCGGAAAGGGCTGTCCTGCCCCTAGAACCTGCCGCGCATGCCCATATAGATGCTGCGGCCAAGCGTGCCGTAGCGATAGGCCGTCATATAATCGGTATCGAACAGATTCTCGACGCGAGCGATCAGCGTGACGCCAGGCGTCACCGCCACTTCGCCGCGCAGGTCGACAAGCGTGTACCCGCCCAGACGCTGCGCATTGGTGGCGTTGTCGAAACTATGCCCTGACCAGCGGATGGCGGCACCCGTCGTCAGGCCGAAGGGCCAGGCATAGTGCACCGAACCATTGGCGGCATGGCGCGGACGGCGGGGCAGCCATTTGCCGAAATTCGCCGTTCCCGCCGAACGGTCCTCCGCCATCATCCAGCTGTAATTACCCTCGATGGTCAGGCCTTCGGCCGGCTGCGCCGTCGCCTCGATCTCCACACCGCGCGCCTTGGCGTTGGCGACGTTCTGATAATAGCCCTGCCGGCTGTCGGGCGTGCGCGGCGTGGTGCAGAGCGGGGCCGACGGATCGGAACTGCAACCGATATAGACGATCTGATCGGTGGCCGTCCGTTCGAAATAGGCGGCCCCCAGGGTCAGCCGCCCGTCCAGCAGCCGTTGCTGCGCGCCTGCCTCCCACCCATGGGCCTGTTCGGGACGCAGCGCCATATTGCCGCTGTCCGAATAAAGCTGGTACAAGGTGGGCGCCTTGAACCCCTCGCCATAGCTGGCGCGCAGGACCGTCCCGGTCGGCAGCGACCAGACGCCGCCGGCGGAAAACAGCGTCTTCGTTCCGTAGCGGCTATGGTCGTCATTGCGTATCCCGGCGGTAAGCGTCAGCCCCTCAATCGGCTGCGCGCTCACCTGTGCGTAAACGCTCATGATGTCGGCATGGCCGCGCGTGGTAGCCGGGATCGGCGTGGCAAGATCGGCGGGCGGCGAGACGCTGCGAAAGCGCGCGGACTCCTTTTCCGCGCCGAACAGCGCGGTCAGGCCGCGCGCGATCGCGAAGCTGCCCTGATATTCAAGCCGCTCGTTGCGCCCGGCCGCGTCGAATGTCCGAGGGCGGGGGCTGTTCGGGTCGAAATTGTCGCGGTCGGTGTCGGTATAGCCAAAGCCGAAACGATTGCGCAGCCGGCCGTCCAGAAGGTCGATGTTGAGGCCGGCATAGCCGACAAATTCCCGGTTGTACCCGTACGCGTCATTATCGGCACGGGTGGCGTCGAATTCGAAGCGCCCGCGCGAATAATAGCCTCTCAGATCGGCCGAGACACCCGGTGCCAGCCTGATTTCGACCCGGCCGGTCACGTTGCGGTGGGTATAGCCGTCCTTTTCGCGGCCGCCAAAGGCCGGCGCGATCGCGGAGATGCCGGCGGTCGTGAAGCTTTGCCCGCCCAGGTGCCAGGTGATGGGGCCTGACTGTCCGCCGATCGCGGCGCGGGCGTTTCTCGTCTGGCGCGACCCTGCTTCGACATCGAAACTGCCTTCCAGCGCCTGTTGCGGCATGGCGGAGACGATATTGACCACGCCGCCGATCGCCTGGCTTCCCCAGAGCGTGGATTGCGGGCCGCGCAGCACCTCTATCCGTGACGCATCGCCGACCAGCAGATGCGCGAAATTATAGCCGCCGCCCGCCGATGACGGGTCATTGAGCTTCACGCCATCGATGACGACGACGGTCTGGTCGGTTTCCGCGCCACGGATACGCAGCGACGTGGCGGTGCCATAGCCGCCGTTGCGCGAAATGGTGACGCCCGGTGTGCGCAGCAGCAATTCGGTGATGCCGGCATCCTGAGCGCGGTCGATCGCCGCCTTGTCGAGCAGGGTCACCGACGCCGGCACCTGATCGACCGGGGTCGCGACACGGGTGGCGGTCACGAGGATGGCCCCGGTATCGGCATCGGGCGCCACATCCGGGGCTTCCACGGCGAGGGCGTTGGCGGGCAGGAGCAGGGGGAGGAGGGAGGACAGGGAAAGAAAGCTGGCACAATTCGGTATCAAAGCGGATCACCCAAAGACAAAGGGCCGCGTTCGCAGGTCCGTGCCGACGCGTAGGACGCGCACGCCACGGGCCCGCGAAAATCGCGGCTGGCGTGTCGTCTCGCGGGTTTACCCCCGTCCGCCCGGCACACCCTGTCCGCGCGAAGGACGACCGCGACGGGCAGGTCTCCTGGCTTGCGGGTCCATGCCGGTTCGCGCCGCCTTCTCAGGATCATGCAATCCCAATGGCGTAAGGCGCGATGGCTCGCCGCTCACAGTTGCAGGGGCAGCCGGGGCGTCGAACCCCGTTCCCATTTTCATCCCCCGCAAAAGGGGGAACCTGTCGCAGGCGCGGCCATAATATAGCGGCATGGGGGCGTCAATCAGCCCCTCACGACACGGCCCATCGGCACGATCAGCGGACATCCGCCGGCCCGCTCCACGCACGCGCTGATGCCATAGACCTGCTCCAGCCGGGTGGGCGTAAGCACGTCGAGCGGCGCACCGTCCGCCACCAGCCTGCCCCGGTCCAGCAGCAGCAGCCGGTCACAATAGCGCGCCGCCATGGTAAGGTCGTGGAGCACGGTGACGACCAGCCCGCCCCCCCTCGCCTCCCGCGCGAGCAGGGTCATGACGTCGATCTGATGCCCCGGGTCGAGCGACGCCAGCGGTTCGTCCGCCACCAGCCCCGCCGCCCCGACCGCGAGTGCCCGCGCCAGCATCACGCGGGCGCGTTCGCCGCCCGACAGTTCGGTTGCGATCCTGCCGCGCAGATGGCCGACATCGGCGCGTGTTAGCGCGTCGTCGACAATGGCCATGTCCTGATCACTGATGCGCGACAGCGGCGCCAGATGCGGCAATCGTCCCAGCGCCACCAGCCGCTCGACCGACAACGGCCAGTGCAGCGTCTGGCCCTGGGGCAGGTAGGCGAGCGATTGCGCGACCCGGCGCCGTGGCAGATCGCATACGGGCTGCCCGTCGAGCAGCACCTTGCCGCCGCCGGGGCGCAACAGGCCGAGCAGCATGCGCACCAGCGTCGATTTGCCCGCGCCATTGGGCCCGACGATACCGATGAGCGCGCCGGGCGGCAGCGTTGCGGACATATCGTGGAGGACCGGGCGCCGGCCGAGCGCGACGCCCGCCCGGTCGAGTGTCAGGGTCACCATAGCCGTCGCTCCCGCAGCAGGTAGACAAGGAAGACCGGCACCCCCAGGAAGGCGGTGACGACGCCAAGTTTCAGTTCGTTATGCGTGGGGATGAGGCGGACCGCGACGTCGGCGAGCGTCAGCAGCGCGGCGCCTCCCAGCAGCGAGGGCAGCAGGACAGAAGACGGGCTGCGGTCGGTCAGCGGCCGCACGAGATGAGGGACGATCAGCCCGACGAAACCGATTGAGCCCGCGACGGCCACCGCCCCCCCGACGCCTATGCCCACGCCCAGCAACAGCCGCCACCGCGTCCGTTTCAGGTCGACGCCAAGCGATTGCGCCCCATCCTCGCCCAGGGTCAGCGCATCGAGCGCGCGCGTGTCGAACAGCAGCAGCGCAATGCCAAGCGCGATGCACGGCAGTGCGATCCAGACATGGACGATCGACCGGTTCTCGATCGAACCCAGCAGCCAGGTGGTGATCTCCATCGCCGCGAACGGGTTGGGGGACAGGTTGAGCGCGAGGCTGATGCCTGCGCCCGCCAGCGTGGAGACCGCGATGCCGGCCAGTATCAGCGTCAACGGGCTTTCCGATCGCCCCGCCAGCGCGAAAAGCGCAAGCAGCGCGAGCAGGCCCGTGACGATCGCCAGCGCGGGGAGGGCGAGCATGTGGAGTTCCGACAGCCCGAAATAGAGCGCCCCGACCGCGCCGAGTGCGGCGGCATTGGATGCGCCGAGCACGGAGGGTTCCGCCAGTGGGTTGCGCAGATAGCCCTGGAGCGCGGCGCCCGCCAGCCCGAGCATGCCGCCCACGGCAAGGCCAAGCAGCGCGCGCGGCAGGCGCAGGTCGAGAAGGATGGCGGTCGCGATCGGATCGCCATGGCCGGTGACGACCGCGATCAGCCGCGCCGGATCAATCGCGGCGGCGCCCACGCCGAGCGACGCGACGCCCGCCAGAAACGCCGTCAGCAAAAGGCAGAGCAGAAGCGCGCGACGGCGCGCATCGGGAAGAGCTGGCATGGGAACGAACACCTCGCATTGGATCGGTGGCCCCGTCACACTTGTGTCCCGGGGTCGTGGCGTTAAGGGTGGCGGCATGTCGCCGCGATCGAGAAAATATCTGTCCGCATGTCTGGCGGTGAGCGCCGCCGTGCTGGCGATGGGAGGCAGTCTGGCCGGGGCGGATAGCGCAGCGCCGCGTTCGGCCAATGCCAATGCCAATGCCAGTGGCAAGGCAAGGGCTGGTGTCAATGCCGCCCCTGCGCCCGGACGCATCGTTTCGCTCAATCTGTGCGCCGACCAATATCTGCTCGCGCTGGCGGATCGCGCGCAGATTGCGGGGCTGACCCGCAATGCAGCCAACCCGGACATGTCGGCGGCCGCGGCGCAGGCCGCTGGCTTCCCGATCCTTAAAGGGTCGGCGGAGGAAGTGCTGGCGATCGACCCGGATCTGGTGGTGGGTGTGCCGGCCCGGCGCAGCAGTATGATGGCGGCGCTGTCGGGCGAGCAGTATCCGATGGTCGACCTCACCCCCGCCCACAGCTATGCCGACATCGTCGCGCAGATCCGTGAGGTCGCACAGGCGGTCGGCCATCCCGCGCGTGGAGAGGCGCTGATCGCGCGGATGGACAGGGAACTGGCCGCCATCCCGCGGCCGCGCCGGGGCGGTGTCGCGGCCCATTATCAGCGGCGTGGTTTCCTCACCGGCACCGGCACGCTGATCGACGATCTGATGGTGCGCGCGGGTCTCGTCAATCTCGCAGGCGCGCTCGGCAAGCCGGTGCTCTCGCAGCTCTCGCTCGAAGAACTGATGGTCGCGCAGCCCGATTATCTGATCGTCGAAAGCGCGTCCGATCAGGTGCGCGACCAGGGTACGGAGATGCTGCACCATCCGCTGTTGAAACATATGAAGCGGGTGCGCCTGCCCCAGGCGTGGACCGTCTGCGGCGGACCCGCTTATGTGAAGGCGGCGCGCAGTCTGGCGCAACAGGTCGACCATCCCTCCTAAAACTCGATTCCCGGCTGCGCCTTGACGCCCTGTTCGCGGAACGGATGCTTGACCAGCGTCATTTCGGTGACGAGGTCGGCGGCCTCGATCAGGGCGTCGGGCGCGTTGCGGCCGGTGACGAGGACATGGGTCATGGCGGGCCGCGCCGTGAGCACCGCGATAACCTCGTCCAGCGGCAGATAGTCGTAGCGCAGGACGATGTTGAGCTCGTCGGCGAGCACCATGCCATAAGCGGGGTCGGCGATCATGCGCTTAACCTCGTCCCAGGCGCGCCGCGCCGACGCGATGTCCTGGGCACGGTTCTGCGTATCCCAGGTGAAGCCGTCGCCCATCGGCCGGAATTCGATCCTGTCAGGAAAGTGGTCGAACACCGCCTTTTCGCCGGTCTCCATCGCGCCCTTCACGAACTGGACGACGCCGACCTTCTTGCCATGGCCGATCGCCCGCACGACCATGCCGAGCGCGGCGGTCGTCTTGCCCTTGCCCTTGCCGGTATGGACGATCAACAGGCCCTTCTCGACCGTCTTGCCCGCGACGATGCGGTCATGCGCGGCCTGTTTCTTCTTCATCTTCTCGGCATGCTGCGCGTCCGTGCGTTCCGCCATCGTCATCCTCCTGCAAGTTCGGCGAGCAGCACGCCCGCGCTGTTGGACCGGGGTTTCCACATGCCGCGTTCCAGCGCTTCGGCCAGACGCGCCGCCGTTTCCCGCAGCGCGGCCGGATTGGCCCGCGCCATGAAATCGCGCACCTCCTCATCCTCGATGAAGGCCGCGTGGACGGCATCGAAATGATGGTCGCGCACGGCATGGGTCGTCGCGGCGAAAGCAAAGAGATAGTCGACCGATGCGGCGATCTCGAACGCCCCCTTGTATCCGTGGCGCATGACACCGGCAATCCATTTGGGGTTGGTGACGCGGGCGCGGACCACGCGGCCGATCTCGTCCTCCAGACTGCGGATCACGGGCCGTTCGGGGCGGCTGTGGTCGTTATGATAGGCCTGCGGGCGCTTGCCCGAAAGATGTTCGACGGCGGACGCGATGCCCCCTTCGAACTGATAATAATCGTCGCTGTCGAGCAGGTCGTGTTCGCGATTATCCTGATTCTGGACCACGGCGTCCGCCTGCGCCAGCCGCGTGGCGAACAGGGCGCGCTCCGCATCCCCCTCCACCCCCGCGCCATAGGCATAGCTCCCCCAGTCGAGATAGACATCGGCAAGGTCGGCGCGGTCATGCCATATCCGTTCGTCGATCATCGCCTGAAGCCCCGCGCCATAGGCGCCGGGTTTCGACCCGAACACGCGGAAACCCGCCCGTAGCGCGGCGGCCTTCGCGTCGATGCCGGCGTCGATCAGCCGCGCGGTTTCGGCGCGATGCCGGGCGGCGGCGGGGTTGTCGTCATCCGGTTCGTCCAGCGCCATGATGGCGCGCGCGGCGGAATCGAGCAGGTCGATCTGCTCGGGAAAAGCGTCGCGGAAGAAACCGGAAACGCGGAAGGTGACATCCACACGCGGGCGGTTGAGTTCGGCCAGCGATATCACCTCGAAACCGACGACCCGCCCCGATGTCCAGTCCCAGCGCGGTCGCGCGCCCATCAGCGCCAATGCCTGCGCGATGTCGTCGCCGCCGGTGCGCATATTGGCCGTCCCCCAGGCGGACAGTGCCATGGCGCGCGGATAGTCGCCCTCCCGCTGGAGATAGTCGTCGACCAGCAGCTGTGCCGAGCGCCGTCCCAGTTCCCATGCGGTGGCGGTAGGGACGGACCGGGTATCGACCGAATAGAAATTGCGCCCGGTGGGCAGAACGTCCGGTCGCCCGCGCGTGGGCGCCCCGGACGGCCCCGGCAGGATGAAACGGCCGTCGAGGCCCGCCAGCAGCGCGGATTTTTCGGCCGCGCCGCAGCCATCGACACGCCGGGCGAGGTCGCCCAGCACCGATCGCATGACCGCCGCGGACGCATCGCCAGGCGCGGACGCCCCTTCGACCAGCGCGACGGCGAGTTGTTCGAGCCGTTCGATCGTGTCGCCATGGGTGCGCCAGGGGGCATCGGACAGGGCGGCGAGCCGTGCCGGCTTCGGGCCGGACCATGGATCGCCCATCCTGCAATCGAGCGGATCGAAACCAAGCGCCAGATCGTCGGCCAGCGCGCGGTGCAGGGATGCCTGTCCCGGATCGTCAAGGCCGCGCGGCGTGCGGCACAGCGCGACGAGCAGGTCGGTGCGCAGCCGTTCGGCCGGCGACCGGGTGAAGATGTGCAGCCCGTCGCGTATCTGCATTTCCTTCAATTCACACAGATAATTGTCGAGCGCCGCCAGCGCATCGTCGCCATCGCCGACCGCGCCGGCATCCGCATCCAGCCCCTGCGATCGGGCGAGGTCGAGGATCTCGGCCTTCAGATGGGCGATACGCCGGGGGTCCATGCCGGCGGCGAGATAATATTCGTCGACCAGCGCCTCCAGCGCCTTGAGCGGTCCATAGCTTTCCGCGCGGGTCAGCGGCGGGGTAAGGTGGTCGATGATCGCGGCGCCGATCCGGCGCTTGGCCTGCGTCCCTTCGCCCGGATCGTTGACGATGAAGGGGTAAAGCTGTGGCACCGGTCCGGCGCAGACTTCCGGGAAGCAGTCTTCCGAAAGGGCCAGCGCCTTGCCGGGAAGCCATTCGAGATTGCCATGCTTGCCCACATGGACGACGGCCTGTGCCGCAAAGTCGCGGTTGATCCAGAAATGGAACGCCAGATAGGCGTGCGGCGGCACCAGCGCCGGGTCATGGTAGCTGGTCTTGGGATCGATATTATAGCCGCGCGCGGGCTGCACCGCGACGGCCACATTGCCGAAACGGTGCACCGGCAGGCGAAAGGCGCCGTCGCGGACGAAGGGGTCGTCCAGCGCTGGCCCCCACCGCGTCGACACTGCGGTGCGCGCGGCGTCCGGCAGGCGATCGAACAGCGCCAGATAGTCGCCGATCGGCAGCACGGCGTCGTGGTGGCGGTCGAGCGACGCGCGTGCATTGGTAACGCCGCCCAGCATGACCGCCATCAGCGCCGCGCCGTCTTCGGGCGCGTCACCCACATCATAGCCCGCGTCCCGCAGGGCGGCGAGGATGGCGGCCGCGCTGGCGGGGGTGTCGAGGCCCACGCCATTGCCGATCCGGCCGTCGCGATTGGGGTAGTTGGCGAGCACCAGCGCCACGCGCCGCGCGGATGGGGGCGTACGCCGGAGCGTCGCCCAGCGGGCCGCAAGGTCGGCGACAAAGGCGACGCGGTCGGGCGCGACGCGCGGCACGACGATGCCGCACTGGGTCCGGGCGTCGAAACGCTCGGCCGCCTTGAAGGCGACGGCCCGGGTGAAGAGGCGGCCGTCAACCTCTGGCAGCGCGACATTCATGGCCAGGTCGCGCGGCCCGAGCCCGCGCGCGCTGCCGGCCCATGCGTCCTGCTCGACCCCGGCGAACACGGTCTGGAGGATGGGGCAGTCGGCCTCTTCGAGAATGCCGGGCGTGCGCCTGTCGCCGGGGGAGGACGCGGCAAAGGACGTCGCGTTCAGGATGACGTCCGGCCTGGTCCGGGCGATCAGGCCGCGCAGCCAGTCGATCGCAAAGGGCTCGCGCAGCGCGCGCACATGGACCGCGACGACATTCAGGCCGCGATCGGTCAGCGCCGCCGCCAGTGCGTCGACCGCATCGAGCGTGCCGGCCATCATCAGGGCGCGGTAGAAGCAGAGCAGCGCTACCGGCCGCCCGTCGATCCAGCGCGCCCGTACATCGTCCAGCGTCGGCCGGTCGACCTCGGCCAGATACAGCCCCGCATCGGCGACCGGCACGGGATCGTCCGGTTCCCCGGCGTCGGCGCCGATCAGGCGCGCGGCATGGCGCAGGAAGCTGACGGCATTGGCGACGCCCCCCTGCCGCAGATAGGCGCGCAGCCGTTCGCCGACATCGCGCGGCACGGTGGAGGCCGCGTCGAGCGCGGGGTCGGGTTCCCGCCCGTCGGCGATCGCGGCGAAGGCGATGCCCTTTTCCCGCGCCACACGGGCGATTTCATCGACGCCATAGGGCCAATAGGCCTTGCCCCCCAGCAGCACCACGCACACGAAGCGCGCATGGGCGACCAGTTTTTCGACATAGAGGTCGACGGAATAGGGGTGTTTGAGCTGCAGCAGATTGGCGAGCCGGATCGATGGCGTGGCGTCGCCCAGCATCGCGGCGGCCTGCGCGAAACAGGCAAGGTCGCTGTCCGCCACCGTCAGGAACAGGATCTCGCCCGGCGACTGGTCGAGGTCGATCGCCTCATCGCCGTTGGAGACGGTTCCCGGGGTGGCGGCCAGCAGGTGCATCAGTTCAATGCCGCCTGAAGCGCGGTTTCGATCGCCGCCTGGTCCAGCCCCTTCTGGCCGATCACCACCAGATGCGAACGGCGCTGCTCCTGCGGTGTCCAGGCGCGGTCGAAATAATGCTGGATGCGCGGGCCGACGGCCTGGAGGACCAGCCGCGCGGGTCGGTTCCCGATCGCGATCATGCCCTTGACGCGCAATATGTCATGGGCCTCGATCAGCGGCGCCAGCGCCGCCACCAGCGGCTCGACCCCGGCGACCTCACCCCCCTGAACGACGAAACTGTCGAAATCGTCATGATCATGGTCTGGGTCGGCGTCATGATGGGAGGGGCGGGCGTCCAGATCGTCCTCCGCGCCCGCAAGCAGGCCGAGCAGGACGCCGGGATCGACCGCGCCATGGTCGGCGCGAACGATCTTTACGCCGCCGCGTGTGTCCCCGGCGATATCCCCTTCGATCCGGGCCAGCGTGTCGGCGTCGACCAGATCGGATTTGTTGAGGATGACAAGGTCGGCGCAGGCAAGCTGATCCTCGTACAATTCCTCCAGCGGGCTGTCATGGTCGAGCGTGGGGTCGGCGGCGCGCGCCAGCGCCAGCGCGGCTTCGTCCGTCGCGAAACGCCCCGCCGCCACCGCATCGGCATCGATCAGGGCGACCACGCCGTCGACGGTCGCGCGGGTGCGGATGCCGGGCCACTGGAACGCCTTTACCAGCGGTTTCGGCAGGGCGAGGCCCGACGTTTCGATGATGATATGTTCGGGCGGATTGGGGCGATCGAGCAGCGTCTGCATAGTCGGCAGGAAATCGTCGGCGACGGTGCAGCAGATGCAGCCATTGGCGAGTTCGACGATGTCCTCCTCCGGGCAGGCGGCGTCGTTGCAGCCGCGCAGCAGGTCGCCGTCGACGCCGACATCGCCGAATTCGTTGACGATGAGCGCCAGTCGACGGCCCTTCGCATTTTGCAGGAGGTGCCGGATCAGCGTGGTTTTCCCTGCCCCCAGGAAACCGGTGATGACGGTGGTCGGAATCTTGCTCACGCTTCTTCTCCTTCTTCTATCTCGACAGGCGCGCGGTCGTACAGGACCCGCCAGGCCTTGACCCGTTCGTCGCCGGCGGCCGCGCGTCGGCGCAGCACGATCCGCGCCCTTGTCCGGCCCCGCCGCGTTTCGGGCCATGCGAAGTGGTCGGGCGCGATCCCGTGGTCGAGCGCGTCCATTATGTCCGCCTCCACCGCCATGTCCTCCGCCAGACCGTACCGCGCAAGCAGCGGCGCGAAATCCGCGTCGACCGCGGCGTCAAAGGGGTGCTTTTCCCCCCGCATGGTGCGCCATGGGGACGGCGGATGCATCGACAGGGCGGATTGCGCGCCTTCTTCTATCGGCACATTGGCAGAATGCGGCCGGTCCCTGCCGATCAATCCGGGCAGAAGGTGCGTGTGCGGCCCTTCGGGCGAGGTGCCGTCCGGTGGCGGGATGGGCTGGAATATTTCGATTCGCCCGGCGGGGGAGAGCAATATGCGATGCGGCTGCGCGCGCAGGACGTCCGCCATCAGCGACGTGACCGACAGGAACGCCATGCCTTCCGCGGCGCGCATCGCGTCGATCAGCGCCGGGTCGCGCGTGCGCAGGCCCATGGCCACCGCGCCGCACCCCACGCCCAGATCGAACAGTGCGGCATCTTTGTCTTCCGCCCGCACAGCGTCCCGGTCGATGCCCAGCGCCGCTATCGTCCGGCGGACGGTGGGCGGCCGCGCAACGCAAAAGGCCAGGGCATGGCCCCAGCTTTCCCCATCGGCGGACAGGCTGTCCCAGGCGACCGGGCGCAATGGCTGGCGCGGCGCCACCCGCAACGCGCCGCGCGCCGTGGCGACCTCGATGCGATCCTGTGTCTCCGCGATGATCGCCGGTTCGTCGGCGTCGCGGACGAATTCACCGATGGCGCCGAAACTGCCGATGCTCCAGCCATTGGCGGGATCGCGGACGAGGGGTTTGAGCAACGCCAGGGTTGATGCCGTCATAGCGGGGCCTCTCCATCGATAAAGCGGATCGATGCGCCATCGGCATCGCGGCGGATACGCACCGGCACATCGTAAAGCGCGCCCAGCAGCCGTTCGGTCATCACCGTTTCGACCGGCCCGTACGCATGGACCCGTCCATCCCGTATTGCGACCACATCGTCCGCGAACCGCAGGGCGAGCGCGAGATCGTGAATGGCGATGACGACCGTGCGCCCCGCATCGGCGCGGGCCCGCAACCGGCGGGCGGCATCGATCGCGTAGCGCGGATCGAGATCGGCGGTCGGTTCATCGACGATCAGCAGTTCAGGATCGCCCACGATCGCGCGCGCCAGCAGCACGCGGGCACGCTCTCCGCCCGACAGGCCGGTCGCCCGCCGCATCCGCAGGCCGTCCAGCCCGCAGGCGGCAATCGCCGCGTCGATCGCCGGGCGCATCGGCGGCGGCAGGTCGCCAAAGGCGGGCAAAGACGGGGTCAGCCCCAGCGCCACCACCCGTTCGACGGTGATCGGCCATTCGACGGCGGCGCGCTGGGGCAGATAGGCGCGGCGCCGGGCCAGCGCGCGGCGGCCGATCGCCGACAGCGGGTCGTCGCCCAGCCGCACCGTGCCCGATGCAGGTTTGAGGAGGCCGGCCGCGACGTCCAGCAGCGTGCTCTTGCCCGCGCCGTTCGGCCCGATGACCGCCGTCAGCCGTCCGGCCGCGAAACGAGCGTCGACGCCGTCCAGCACCATGCGTCCGTTGCGCGTGGCTGTGACGCCCTGAAGGACAAGCGCGCTCACGCCGTCCGTTTCCGTACATGCAGGACCAGCCACAGGAAGAAGGGCGCGCCGATCATGCTGATGAAGACGCCCAGGTTGAGCGGCAGGCCGCCCGGCACGATGGTGCGCGTCGCGATGTCGGCCAGCGTCACGAGGATGGCGCCGGTCAGCGCGGCGGGCAGGAGGACGCGGCCCGGCTGATGCCCGACCAGCGGCCGCACCAGATGGGGGGCGACCAGCCCCACGAAGCCGATCACGCCCGCCACCGCCGTCGCCGATCCCACGCCGAGGGCCGTGCCCAGCAGGGCCATGAGGCGAATCCGGTCGACCGGGATGCCGAGGCTTTCGGCCTGCGCCTCGCCCAGCGCCAGCGCGTCGAGCGCCCGTCCGGTCAGGAAGAGGAGGGCGCCGCCCGCCAGAATGAACGGCGCGACCAGCCGGACATGATCCCAGCTGCGGTCGACCAGCGATCCCATCAGCCAGGTCATGATCTCATAGGCGGCATAGGCGTTGGGCGCGAGATTGAGGGCGACGATGACCCCGGCCCCGGCGATCGCGCTCAACGCCGACCCCGCGAGGATCAGCGACAACGTGCCCCCGCCCCGCGACAAGGCCAGCGCGATCCCCGCCGTCACGAATCCGCCGATCAGGCCGAATAGAGGGGATGCCAGGGCGAAGCTGGCGGCAAAGCCGAAATAGATGGCGATGACCGAACCCAGCGAGGCCCCCGCCGAAATGCCGAGCAGCCCCGGTTCCGCCAGCGGGTTGCGCAGCAGCCCTTGCAGACAGGCGCCCGTCAGGCCCAATATCCCGCCGATCATGACGCCAAGGACAAGGCGCGGCAGACGGATGTCGGTGAGGATGAGGGTGGCGACGCCCGGCCGGTCGGACAGCAGGGCGGCCACAGCTTCGCCCGGGCGAAGCCAGACCGAACCGGCGAGCAGCGACATGCCGCCCAGCGCCACCAGCAGCACAAGCAGAAGCGGCACCAGCCAGCGCTGTGGACGGGCCGTCACAGCCGGCCCGCCGGCGCGAAGGGCAAGGGCGCGTGGATGTGCCGCGCGGCGCCGCGCAATTCCCGCCGCAGTTTCAGGGCCGCGTCGCCGATCATGGGCGTGCCGCACAGATAATAGGCCTGCGCTATCGTCAGGCTTCTCGCCCCGTTCCAATAGCGCCGCACCAGCGGGTGGCGATCGACGTTGTCGTGCATGCCCGGCTTGCGGCCGACGCCGGCCCCCTTCACCAGCAGGGTGGGGGCGGACAGCAGCAGAATCTCCGTATCGGGTTTGCCATAGCCGGATGCGGGCGGTTCGTTCGCGACGTTCACCGCGCCGGCGAGGCCAAGCATCGTGTCGAACAGCGAGCCTCTGGTCGCGCTGAACCCCGCGCCGTCCCATGCCGCCACCCGCAGCGGCGGCCCCGGTTCCCGCGCGAGGTCCGCCAGTTGCCGGTCCATGCGGGCCAGCAGCCTTTCGCCACGCGCCTCCTCGCCCACGGCGCTGGCGATTTGCCGGGTGGCCGCGCGGATTGCATCGATGCTGCCGGGGTGGTCGACCTCGATCATCGGATAGCCCAGCCGCCGCAACAATGCGCGCGTCGCCGGCGTGGTGAAGCTGCCCGCGATGACGAGGTCGGGCTGCTGGCGCACGACTTCCTCGGCGAGGCCGTGGTTGATGCCGACCCGTCCGGCCGCGCGGTGGAGCAGCGATCCGGCCGGGTCGCGGGCCAGCCAGGTGACCGATGCGATCCGTTCGGGCGGCAAAAGCGCCAGCACGAGCTGATCGGTGCACTGGTTCATCGACATGACGCGCATGGGTCTGGGCGTCGAAACAGGCGCGACCGGCCCCTGTATGCCACAGCCGCCCAACAGCAGTAGCAGAGCTGTCAGGGCCGGTCGCATCATCGTCTTCAGAAACGCGCCTTGAAGCCGCCATAGGCGCCGCGGCCGGCGGTCCTGAAGCCGACAACCTCCCGATAATCCTCGTCGAACAGATTTTCGACGCGGCCGTAGAGCGAAATGCCGGGGACGATTTCCACGTCGGCGCCGATGTTGACCAGCGTATAGGCCTTCAGCGTTTCGGTAGCGTAGGATGCGAAATTGGTGTCGAGCGACCGGCCGTTATAGCGCACCGTCACATTCGCGCCGAACCTATCGTCCTGTGACCGCCAGGCCAGATTGGCGCTGCCGATATGTTTGGGACGGCGGATCAGGACGACGTCCAGATCGTCCTTCGCGTCGAGATAGGTGTAGCTGCCGTCGAACTTCAGCCCGCCGGGCAGGCGGAAATTGGCAGCCACCTCGACACCCTGGTGCGGGGAGGAGCCGGGCGCGTTCACATAGGTATAGCCCGCTGCCGGCCATGCGGACGCATAGACGATCTTGTCGCGCAGCTTCGCGTTGAAATAGGTCACGTCGATGCGGCCGTTGCCGCCCAGAAAGGATTGTTCGACACCCACTTCCCAGCCGGTGGATTTTTCCGGCTTGAGATCGGGATTGCCGATATAGCCGCTGTCCGGCGCATAGCCGAACAGTTCGCTGAATGTCGGCGCCTTGACGCCCGTGCCGCCGGCCGCGTGCAGGCGCGTGCCGAAATCGAACCGGTAGCTGGCCTGCGCCTGCCAGGTGGTGGCGTCGCGGAAGCGCTGGTTGAAATCCTGGCGGATCGATCCGCCAAGGCCGATGCGGTCGTCGATCGTCAGCTGATACTGGCCGACCAGACCCCAATTGTCATTGTTGCGGAAAGGATTGCTCCCGACGATGGTCGATCCGGTCCCGCGATATTCCTCGCGCTCATAATCCACCGCGCCGGTGATCGCATGGGCCATGTTGTCGTCGCCCAGCTTGAGTGTGGACACCAGCGACGCCTTGCGGCGGCGGCCCGTCGTGGCCCTTGTCTCCTGACCGTCATCGTCATGATAATGGCGGTTGGAATTGTGCATCTGCGCGCTCAGATCGGTGGTCCAGCGGCCGTCCTGCGTCTGGTAATTGGCGCCGACCAGCGCATAGAAGGCGCTGTTGCGATAGCTGCCGCCTTGGTCGACCGCATTGCCGGTAACCAGATAATCCTGATCGTTCAGTTCCGCGTCGGTGTGGTTATACCGGGCCACGGCGCGCAGCGTGACCTGGCCGGCCTGATAGCCCAGCTTGCCGTTGAGCGTGCCGATGGTCGACCCGATGTTGCGCGATCCGCCCGGCGCAACGACATAGCCGTCGACGCTGGAATAGGACCCGCCGATCATATAGTCGAGGTTGCCCGCGACCCCGCCGCCGCGCACCGCGCCGTTGACGGTGCCGAACGACCCGCCTTCCACCCGCGCGGCAAAGCCCGGCATGTCGCGACCGCTGGCGGTGATGTAATTGACGACGCCGCCGATCGCGTCGGACCCGTAAAGCGCGCTTTGTTCCCCGCGCAGGATTTCGACCCGCGCGCCCGGATCGGCGGTCAGCGTGGCGAAATCATATTCGCCCTGATAGGGGTCGGACGCCTTGATCCCGTCGATCAGCACCAGCGTGTGATTGCCCTCCGCCCCGCGAATGCGTATCTGGGTCAGGCCGCCGACCGGGCCGGTTCGATTGACCGAGATGCCGGGCACATCACGCAGCACGTCGGACAGGATCACGGTCTGGCGATTCTGAAGATCCATCGCCTGAAGGACGGTTGCCGACGAACCGAGCGTCGCGGTCGAAATGCCCGCCGCGCCGCGGCTGGCGGTGACGATGATCGTGTCGGTGACCTTTTCGGGCGCATCGAGCGACCCGCCCTGCGCGAGCGCGGCCGTCGGCAGCAGGAAGGCGCCGGTCGTCAGCGCGCGATATATGGATCCGGTCATGGTTTACCCCTTTGCGCCTGGCAACGTGTCGGGCGGGGCGTACCGGCATCGCCCGGGCACCGGCATGGGCCGGCGGGCGAACGAACGGTCGGCGCGCGACGACGGACGGGCGCCTGTCGCCCGTTACCGCGCACCGATGCGGCCCCAGCCGCATGGTTCGTCGCTCAGACGGAGAGAGACCGTGCCTTGGCCATTCCCTGGACCAGAGCAAAGAGCGACCGGTGCGCTGGCAGGTCTCCTGGCTTGCGGGTCGTCGCTTGGTCCACGGCCTTCCCGGGACCCGCCTTTCCATGCGTTTGCCCCAGTGACTGTCCGCCGGACCCGAAGGTCGACGGACGATATGAACCTTGCTCACCGCTCACAGTTGCAGGGACAGCTGCGGACTGGGATGGCGTAACGCCATCCGCACCGCATTCCCGTTTTAAGTCCCGTTGGGACACCAGCGCGATCTTCAGGCCCGCCGCCATGCGCCGGGCCCGCCGCGCTCATAAGCCCAATCGCGATTCAGGCCAAGCCTTGATTGCGCGGCATGGGATGGGCATATTTCACGCAGGGCAGGCTCGGTTTGCCGACAGGCGGCAAACCGAAACCTTTGCCTGAGATCATCTGTTCTTAACGTCTGGCGGCCAGTATAGCGGTTCGCCCTGTCCCCGGACCGTCCATGACCGCCCTCATCATCACCATCGATACGGAACTGTCTTCCTCGCTGCACCAGAAGGGTGTCGGGCTGGAGGACAATATACGCCGCTCGATCTGGGGGGAGGCGGGCGGCCGATCCTATGGCATAGGCTGGCAGATGGACCAGATGGATCGTTACGGCGTCAGGGGCGTGTTTTTCCTCGATCCCATGCCGGCGCTGGTCCACGGACCTGATTTTCTGGCGCCGATCGTCGCGGCGATCGTCGGCCGGGGGCATGAGGTGCAGATGCATATCCATACCGAATGGCTGGCCTGGGCGCGCCAATCGCCGGTGGACGGCCGGCAGGGCCGCAATATCGGGGATTTTTCGCTGGCCGATCAAACGGTTCTGCTATCTTTGTGCAAATCCCTGCTGGAAGCGGCCGGCGCGCCCGCCATCACGGCGTTCCGCGCGGGCAATTTCGGCGCCAATGACGATACGCTGCGCGCACTCGCCGCGATCGGGGTTGCGTGGGACAGCAGCGTCAATCCCGCCTATCTGGGCCGTGGATGCGATATCGGCGTCGATGTCGCGCGGGTCGACGCGGTGCGCCGGCTGGGCGTGGCGGAAGTGCCGGTGTCGGGCATAGCCGACCGTCCCGGCGGCTTCCGGCCGGCGCAGGTTTGCGCGATGTCCGGCGCTGAAATGGCGGCCGGACTGCGGCATGCGGTGGACCAGGGGCAGGATGCGTTCGTGGTGGTCACGCACAGTTTTGAGATGCTGTCGCGCGACCGGCGGCGGCCCAACCGGCTGGTGATGCGCCGCTTCATCCGCCTGTGCAGGCGGGCGCGGGCGATGGCGGCGCTTCGGCCGGCCGGCTTTGGCGACCTGCCCGCGACATTGCCCGACCGGCCCGCGCGCGCGCAGACGCGGGCGGCGCCCGACCGCATGCGCACCATGCTGCGCATCGCGCAGCAGGCGTGGGCGACCTGGCTGTATGAACGCCGGTTGGTTCCTGAATGACGGGCAGGGAATGTGCGATCGTCATCGGCCTGGACAGCGCCATCGGCCTGTCGGTCATCCGCGACCTTGGCCGGCACGGCGTGGCGGTCCACGGTGTCGCCGACCATGCGACGGCGATCGGAGCCGTTTCGCGCTATTGCACCACATGGTCGTTGCGGCCGGAGGGCAGCGCCGTGACGTGGCTGCCCGACCTGATCGCGCGCACCGGCGCGCGGGCGGTGTTCGCGGTTTCGGAATCCGACCTGCTGGACCTGTCGCAATTGCCGCCGATGGTAGGCGAATGCCATATGCTGACGCCGCGCGGCGACGCGTTGCGCCAGGTGCTGGACAAACGCCGCACGCTGGCGCTGGCGGCGGACATGGGCCTGCTGGTGCCCCGCACCTGGCAACCGCTGGCCGGTGAGGATTTCGCCGCGCGCATCGCCGGCATGACCTATCCTCTGGTCGCCAAATGGGCCGATCCGCCCGCCATCATCCCGCTGTTGAAACGCGCCGACATGGAATGGATAAAGGCAGAATTTATCCATGGCCCCGATGCGTTGCATGCGTTGGTGGACCGATAACCCCCGATCGGCCACTGGCCCATGAACCAGCAATATTGCGGCGGCGTGGGCGTGGGACAGATGATCCATAGGCACGGCGCCGCCGCGACGCTGGCGTTCCAGCATCGCCGGTTGCACGAATGGCCGCCCGAAGGGGGCGTGTCGACATTCTGCACGGCCGAACCGCGCGACCTGCACCAGCCGCAGATGGCGTTGTCGCAGACGCTGCTGGCGGCGCTGGGCTGGGAAGGCCCGGCCATGGTCGAATATCGCTATGAACCGGAAACCGGCCGCTACTGGTTGATGGAGGTCAATGGTCGATTCTGGGGCAGCCTGCCGCTGGCGCTGCATTGCGGCGCGTATTTCGCGTGGGAAAGCTACCGCCGCGCGGTGCTGGGCGACAGCGCGCCCGCGCCCGTGCCGCGCGACGACCTGCGCGCGCGGTATATGATCCCGGAAACCAAGCGGCTGGTGCGGGTGCTGTTCCGGCGCGGCAGGATCGAAGATCCTTTTTTCCGTGCGCGGCCGGTGCGCGACCTCATGGCCTATATGCTGGCCTTTCTGGACCCGCGCATGCGCTATTATATATTTACCCTGTCGGACCCGCGTCCGTGGCTGCGCGACCTGTGTCAGGTGCTGCGGAAAGTCGTGCGTTCGGGAAAGCGGTGACCAGCGCGCCCACCGCGCCTTCTATGCGGGCGAGGCAGCGGAGCATGTAGCGCGCGTCGAGCAGATACGGGTCGTGCAGATGCGGCAGCATCGGCTGGGTCCATTGGCCGAGCAGCATGCGCGGCCCCGCCGAGAGGCGCGGATCGGCCGCCAGCCGATGCAGTTGCCGCACCTCCATCGCCAGCAGCAGGTCGCCGGGACGGGGCCTATAATCGGCCAGGTCGGTTGCCCTGTGCGCCGACAGGTCATGGCCCAGTTGCCGCGCCGCATCGATCGCCGGGCCATGGGCGGGCCGGCCGGAGGTGGTGGAGAGGCCAAGCGAGGCCGTGTTCATCCCGGCCGCCCGCGCGGCCACCTCGGCAAAGGCGCTGCGGCAGATATTCCCCTGGCAGACGAACACCAGCCTGCGTATCGCGGCCGGATCGGGCGCGCGTACCTCCGCGCGGTTCAGCGTCAGCTGCGGATAGGACAGGGCCAGACGGACGAGGCCGCGAAAGGTGCCGAAATGCGCATTGATCATTGGCTGGTCATAGCGCGATCATCTATCCCCCGGATTAACGCGCACAATGATCGCCCACCATTGATCAGCGTCGCGGCGTTCCCGGCGCAAGGGATGCTGTCGTAAGAGCTTCCGGTTATGGGGGCGATGCTGGTCCGCTCGCCCGTGCGGCGCCATGATCGATATTGACGCGCTGCACTATCGCTTCTAGGCCCGCAGCCGCGACAGGTTCCCCGGCCGGGGATGAAAATGGGAACGGGGTTCGACGCCCCGGCTGCCCCTGCAACTGTGAGCGGTGAGCCGCAGCGCCTCATGCCATTGGGATTCATGATCCTGAGAAGGCGGCGCGGATCGGCATGGACCCGCAAGCCAGGAGACCTGCCCGTCGCGGTCGTCCTTCGCGCGGACAGGGTGTGCCGGGCGGACGGGGTGAACCCGCGAGACGACGAGTCCGGGCCATGTTGCCGGGGCTGTCGTCATGCCCGAAGGGGGAAAGCGACATCCCGCGCATCGGTCCATTGCCATGGGCGCTTGTTCGATGTTGGATTTTCCTGTCTGTTTCCCGTCCTGTCCGTGCACGACCGTCCCGGCGTGGGAGGCCGTGTCATGCTGCGCCAGGTAGAGGACGGACCGTCGGTCGTGGCGTGCAGCACATGCCGCCTGTCGCGCGATGCGCGGGACGATGCGCAGGGCGTGCGTGGCGGCGCGCGCCTGATCGCGGCGCTGAACGCCGTCAAGGCGGCCGACAATCGCTATGACGGCATTGCCGTGCAGGCCATGCCGTGCCTGTTCGCCTGCGCCGATTTCTGCACCGTCCACATCCGGGCACCCGGCAAGATTGGTTATGTGCTGGGCCGTTTCGCACCGGACGAGGCGGCGGCACGGGCGATATTGGATTATGCTGTGCATCATGCGGCAAGCGCCCATGGCCGCGTGCCGTTCGCCGATTGGCCGCAGGGCGTAAAAGGCCATTTCATCACGCGCATGCCGCCTGCCGGATATGTCGCCGAATGAGCTTTGCCAGCCGTTCCGATTTCGACGCCGCGCTTGCCGCGCTGACCCGGCCCGATCCGGCCGCCATCGACGCCGCGCGCGCGCGGCAGGCGCAACTGACCAAACCCGCCGGATCGCTTGGCCGGCTGGAGGATGTCGCGCTGTTCCTGGCGGGTTGGCAGAGACGCGCTATACCGCAGTTGCGGCGTGCGCGTATGGCTGTCTTCGCCGGCAATCACGGTGTCACCGTGCACGGCGTAAGCGCCTTTCCCCCCGCCGTCACCGTCCAGATGGTTGCGAATTTCCACGCCGGCGGCGCGGCGATTAACGCGCTGGCCAGCGCGGCGGGGATGGACCTGAAGATTGTCGCGATCGATCTGGATCGGCCGACGCAGGATTTCACGCGCGGCCCGGCGATGAGTGAGGCGGAGTGTTTGTCGGCCCTGTCGGCGGGCGCGGGCGCCGTCGATCCCGACCTCGACCTGCTGGCTGTGGGAGAGATGGGCATCGGCAATTCGACCGCGGCGGCCGCGCTGTGCGCGCGCAGTTTCGGCGGCGATCCGGCCGGTTGGGTTGGCCCCGGCACGGGGGTCGACGACAGCGGGCTGGCCCGCAAAAACGCGGTGGTGGCGACGGCGCTGGAACGGCATGAAGGCGCGCCGCTGACGCCGGTCGAAACATTGCGACGGGTCGGCGGGCGGGAAATCGCCGCTATCGCAGGCGCGGTTCTGCGCGCGCGCCAGCTGCATATTCCCGTGGTGCTGGACGGGTTCATCAGCAGTTCCGCGCTCGCCCCGCTGGCCGCCGCGAACCCGGCGATCATCGATCATTGCATCGCCGGCCATCGCTCGGCCGAACCGGGGCATGCGCGTCTGCTCGACCGGCTGGGTCTTCACCCCCTGCTGGGTCTGGGCATGCGGCTGGGCGAGGGAAGCGGCGCCGCCGTCGCCGTGGCCGTCATCCGGTCCGCGCTGGCCGCGCACGCGGACATGGCGACCTTCGCGCAGGCCGGCATAGCGGGCGATCAGCCATGACCCCGACGCCCTTCGCCCTCCATCTGCTGCGCCATGGCGCGCCGGATGTCACCGGCCTGTTTCTGGGCCGGACCGATTGCGCGGCGACGGCGGCGGGCGTCGCGGCCTGCGTCGATCAGGTCGGCGATCTGGGGGTGGAGGCGGTGGTCAGTTCCGACCTGCGGCGTGCCGGGGCGGCGGCGCAGGCCATCGGCGACCGGCTGGGGTTGTCGGTGACGACCGACCCGCGCTGGCGGGAACTGGACTTCGGCGCGTGGGACGGAAAGGCGGCCGGGGACATCGATGCCGGGGCGCTGGCCCGCTTCTGGGACGACCCCGACGCGCATGTGCCGCCGGGCGGGGAACAATGGTCGGCGCTGCTGGCGCGTGTCGGCGCCGCCATCGCGGCCCTGCCGCCGCGCCCGACGCTGGTCGTCACCCATGGCGGGGCGATGCGCGCGGCGCTGGCCCATCTGTGCGGCTTTGACCAGCGTGGGCTGTGGGCGTTCGACCTGCCTTATGCGTCGCTCCTGTCGCTCAGGGTCTGGCCGGGGGAACCCGCATCGGCGCAGATCGCCGCGCTGTGGCCATGAGCACCGGCCTGTTCCTGGCCATTCGTTTCCTGACCCGCCTGCCGACGCCGCCGGTGCGGGCGGATGAAGCGGACTTTGCCGCGTCGATGCGCTGGTTCCCCGCCGCCGGGCTGGCGATCGGTGCCTGCCTTGCGGCGGCGGGGTGGGTCGGGGGTCTGGTCGATCCCTGGGTCGGGGCGCTCGCCGTGCTGGTGGCATGGGTCTGGATAACCGGGGCGCTCCATCTGGACGGGCTGGCCGATATTCACGACGCGTTCGGCGCCGTTCACAAGGGACCGGACCGTCTGCGCGCCGTGCTTGCCGATCCGCATGTCGGCAGTTTCGGTGTCGTCGCGATCGTCCTGCAACTCATGGCCAAGCTGGTCCTGCTATATGCGCTGCTGAAGCATGACGGTGGCGCGCTCGCGCTGCTGCTCATCCCCTTCGCGGCGCGCATCGGCCCGCTGCTGTGGACGCGGTGGCTGCCGCCGCTTCATGCCGGCCTTGGCGCGCGGTTTCGCGGCGCTGTCCGGCCGGTCGACCTCGCCCTGTGGATGCTCGCGCTCGCTGTTGCGGCATGGTTTCTGCCGGCGCTGCTGTGCGCGCCGATCGGCATGGCGTTGTGGGGGTGGCGCCTGCGCCGGACGCTGGGCGGCATTTCGGGCGATGGTCATGGCGCGGGCATCGAACTGGTCGAGACCGGACTGCTGCTGGCCGTGCTGGTCATGAGCGCGGCGCGGTGAACGCCTGGACATTCCATGGCGGCCGTCTGGCCGATGCGCAGGCCGCCTATGGCGGGGCGGGCGATTGGATCGACCTGTCGACCGGCATCAATCCTCATGGCTGGCCCCATGCCGATGCCATGCGGATTGATTGGCGGCGGTTGCCGGACGAACGGGATCTGGCGATGCTCGAACGGGCGGCCGCCAGCTGTTTCGGTGTCGCGCCGGCGCAGTTGTGCGCGGTGCCCGGCACGGAAATCGGGCTGCGGGCCATTACCGGCCTGCTGCCCGGCCCGGCCTGTCACCTCGCGCCGTCCTATCGCACCCATGCCGTCATGCTGGGCGGAGCCCGTCCCGTGGCGCCGGAAGAGGTGGACGGGATCGGCGGCGGCACGCTGATCCTCGCCAACCCCAACAATCCCGACGGACGGCTGACCGATTGCGCCGCCCTGCTGGCGCGCCGGTGGGATGCCGGTGGCTGGCTGGTGATCGATGAAGCCTTTGCCGACCCGCGCCCTGAAACGAGCATGGCCGGGCAGGTGGGAGACGACGTGCCGCTGGTCCTTTTCCGTTCGTTCGGTAAATTTTTCGGCCTGGCCGGAGTCCGGCTGGGGTTCGTCATCGGTCCCGCGCCGTTGATCGCGGGCGTTCGGGACAGGCTGGGCGCCTGGCCGGTGTCGGCGGCGGCGATCGCCATCGGCATCGCCGCCTATCGCGACGGGGCGTGGATCGCGGCGATGCGGGCCACGCTGGAACGGGAAAGCGCGGCGCTCGACGCTGTGCTGCGCGCCCATGGTTTCGCGCCGCGTGGCGCCTGTCCGCTGTTCCGCCTGATCGAAACGGATGATGCGGCGGCGCTGTTCGACCGGCTGGCGCGCCGGGCGATCCTGACCAGGCCTTTCGACCATGATCGCCGCTGGCTGCGCATCGGCCTGCCGGCCGGTCCGGCGGCGCTGGACCGGCTTGACGGGGCGCTGGGTCATAGGATGCCGGGCCATGGCTGAGCCGGTGGCACTGCTGGCGCTGGCGGGCGAGGCGGCCGTCGGCTGGCCGGGCGCCGTCTATCGTCGCATCGGGCATCCGGTCGGCGCTTTCGCTGCCCTGATCGCGTGGTGCGAGACGCGCTGGAACCGGCCGGAGCAGGGGGCCGGCCGGCGGCGCGCGGCCGGTGTCGCCACGCTGTTGCTCCTTATCCTGATTGCGGCGGGGCCGGCCTGGCTGATGCAGGCCATGCTGCTGCGCCTGCCCGGCCCCTGGGGCTGGATCGGCATCGCGCTGCTGGCGGTGCCGGGGCTGGCGCAGCGCAGCCTGTATGGCCATGTCCGTGCGGTCGCGCGCGCGCTGGAAACCGACGGCGTGGCCGGCGGACGCGCCGCCGTTGGCAGGATCGTGGGCCGTGACACCGCCGCGCTGGATGAAGGGGGCGTGGCGCGCGCTGCCATCGAAAGCCTGGCCGAAAGTTTTTGCGACGGGGTGGTTGCGCCGCTGTTCTGGCTGATGCTGCTGGGACTGCCCGGCCTGTGGGCGTACAAGGCGATCAATACCGCCGACAGCCTGATCGGCCATCGCGAACCGCGATGGCGCGCCTTTGGATGGGCGTCGGCGCGGGCCGACGATCTGGCCAACCTGATCCCCGCGCGGGTGGCGGGCGTGCTGCTGTGCATCGTCGGTGGCGGCTGGCGCGTGATGCTGCGCGACGCGTCGCGCCATGCGTCCCCCAATGCCGGCTGGCCCGAAGCCGCCATGGCGGGGGCGCTTGGCATCCGGCTGGCCGGGCCGCTATCCTATGACGGCGTTGCCGCCGACAAGCCATGGATCGGCGACGGGCGAACCACGGCCGTGGGGGCCGATATCGACCGCGCGCTGGGCATTTATGTCCGCGCCTGCCTGTGTCTGTGGGCGATCGCAGGGGTGACCGCATGGGCGCGCTGATGCTGCAGGGAACGGGATCGGACGTCGGCAAGTCCGTGCTGGTCGCCGGTCTGTGCCGAGCCTTTGCCAATCGCGGCTATGCCGTTCGCCCGTTCAAGCCGCAGAACATGTCCAACAATGCGGCGGTCACCACCGATGGCGGAGAGGTCGGGCGGGCGCAGGCCATGCAGGCGATCGCCGCCCGCGTGCCGCTCCACAGCGACATGAACCCCGTGCTGCTGAAGCCGCAGGCCGACCGGGGGTCGCAACTGATCGTCCATGGGCAGGTGCGCGGCACGCTGGACACCGGCAATTTCCGTCAGGCGCGCGGGGCGCTGCTGGGGGAGGTGATGCACAGCTATCGCCGGCTGGCCGCGCAGTGCGACATTGTGGTGGTGGAAGGCGCGGGGTCCCCCGCCGAAATCAATCTGCGCGCGGGCGACATCGCCAATATGGGCTTTGCGCGCGCGGCGGGCGTGCCGGTCGTGCTGGTGGGCGATATCGATCGTGGCGGCGTGATCGCATCGGTGGTGGGCACCCGCGCGGTGATTGACCCCGACGACGCGGCGATGATCCGCGGGTTCATCATCAACAAATTCCGTGGCGATCCGGCCCTGTTCGAGGACGGCTATCGCCAGATGGAGGCATTGTCGGGATGGCGCGGCTATGGCGTGGTGCCCTGGCTGGCGGCGACGGCCCGCCTGCCGAGCGAGGACGCGGTGGTGCTGGAAAAACGGGCCGGTGCGGCCGACGGCCGTATCGTCATCGCCTGCCCCATCCTGCCGCGCATCGCCAATTTCGACGATCTCGATCCGTTGAAGCTGGAACCGGCGGTCGCGCTGGTCATGGTGCCGCCCGGCCAGCCCATCCCCGCCGACGCCGCGCTGATCGTTCTGCCGGGGTCCAAGGCGACGATCGCCGACATGCGCCATCTGCGCGCCGAAGGATGGGACATCGATATCGCCGCCCACCACCGGCGGGGGGGCGGCGTGCTGGGCCTGTGCGGCGGGTATCAGATGCTGGGCGCAACCATCGCCGACCCGGACGGGGTGGAAGGCCCGGCGGGCGAGGTGGCGGGTCTCGGCCTGCTCGACGTGGCCACCACGCTCGCCCCGGCCAAGACGCTGCGCCAGGTAAGCGGGGTGGCGCTCGACCGTCCGCTCGGCGGCTATGAAATGCACATGGGAGTGACACGCGGCGCCGATTGCGCGCGACCCTTCGCCCGGCTCGACGACGGCGGGACCGATGGCGCGGTCAGCGCCGACGGGCGGGTCATGGGCACCTATGTCCACGGCCTGCTGGCCGGCGCGCCGTTGCGCGCGGCGCTGCTGGACCGAATCGGCGCGCGTTCCACCGGCACCGATCATGCCCGGGCGGTCGACGCCGCGATGGAGGAGATCGCCGCCGCGCTGGAGCGCTATCTGGACGTCGATGCGCTGGCCGCCATGGCCCTGTCGGCGCCCGTGCCATGACCGGCCGCAGCCTGCTGGTGTTGGGCGGCGCCCGGTCGGGCAAGAGCCGGTTTGCCCAGGCGCGCGCCGAAGCGCTGGACGGCGCGCTGCTGTTCGTCGCGACGGGTCAGGCCTTCGATGCGGAGATGCGCGCGCGCATCGCCCGCCATCGCGCCGATCGCGGCGCGCGGTGGCGGACGATCGAGGCACCGGTCGCCGTGGCCGACGCGATTCGCGCGCATGCCGCCCCCGGCACGGTGCTGCTGGTCGACTGCCTGACCCTGTGGGCCAGCAACCTGCTGCTGGGGGATCATTGTGTGGAGCGCGCGACTGCGGACCTGGTGGGCGCGATCGGGGCGGCGGCGGGTCCGCTGATCCTCGTATCGAACGAAGTGGGCTTAGGTATCGTGCCCGACAATGCGCTGGCGCGGCGGTTCCGCGACGTGGCCGGGACGATCAATCAGGCGGTGGCGCAGGTGGCGGACGAAGTCGTCATGACGGTCGCCGGCCTGGCGCTTCAGCTCAAGGGCTGAGCGCTCTGCGTCAGCTGCCGTTGGGGCCACCGGTGTTGCTGCCGCCCCCGCCGCCGCCCATGCCACCGGCACCGACCGCGCCGATATTGCCGAATATCTCGTCGAAAAGGCTGCGATGGCGACCCAGCGTCGGCGTCTTGTCCCCCGCAGGAGAGATTTTCGCGACCTGTTCCAGACCCATGCGATTGACCGAAACGACATTCCCGGCCGCGTCGAAGCGTATGTGCAATACCGTCTGGTCCACCGCCTTGGGATTGGAAAAGGCGAGCTGGCGCATATTGCGGGAGACATAGTACCAGTCCGCGTCACCGAATTGCGCGGTGAAGGTCGGCCGGCCCAGCGTGCCTTCCACCGACGCGCGGTTGTCGATGCCGGGCTGGACCGAATCGACCAGCAGCTTGTCGACCTGATACCCCTGATGCGTGCGGATGCGCGTACAGGCGGACGTGGCGATCAGCACGGCGCCCAGGCCGAGTGCGATCATGATCCGCCCATGACGGGACCGGGCCGGGCGCGACTGGCGGCTGCGGGGCTGGCGGCGGAACTGGCGCATCCTATTCTCCTGAAGGGCGGCGGCCCCCGAAACCGAAATCCAAGAAACCATCATGCCGCCATTGCATTGGGCGGCGCGCCGATCAATATGGAAATGCGCGGCTTCCGGCAAGAGGCCGTCCGCGCACCGCCACCCCGCCCGCCGCCCTTTCCAGCGCGAAGACTGCACGATCCGCCATGACCAGCCTGTTCCATCGCCTGTTTTCCCGTACCGACCCCAAGCTGACCGTGCAGCCGCTTTACGCCGCCGTGGTGGCGCAGGGGCGGCAACCCCATTGGTATATCGACGGCGCGGTGCCCGACACGGTGGACGGCCGGTTCGACATGGTCGTCGCCATCATGACGCTGGCGTTGTTGCGGCTGGAACAGGAAGGGGCGGCGCAGGAAGCGGTGTGGCTGACCGAATTGTTCATCGACGATATGACCGGCCAGTTGCGGCAGGAAGGGATCGGCGACGTGGTGGTCGGCAAGCATGTCGGGCGGATGGTCAGCGCGCTGGGCGGCCGGCTGAGCGCCTATCGCGCGGCGCTGGCCGGCGGGGAGGAGCTGAGGGCGGCGCTCAGCCGCAACCTTTATCGCGGCGATCCGCCGACGACCGCCGCGCTCGACCATGTCGAAGCGGGCGTGCGCGATCGCTGGATCCGGATCGGCCGCATCGGGCGCGACCGGCTGATCGCCGGGGATCTGGGATGACCGCTGTCCCCGCCCCGGAATTTTCCCGGCCGATCCGCGCCGATCAGGTCGGCCGGCATCCGCGCGACAGCCGGATCAGCGCGGATGCGCAGGAACGCGCGGCACTGGCCAAGCGCTTCGGCCTGACCGCGCTCGACCGGCTGGAGGCGACCTACAGCCTGACCGAGGAAGGCCCGGTGATCATCGCGCGCGGACGCATCCGTGCGACCCTGTCGCAGCCCTGTGTCGCGACGGGCGCCCCGGTCCCGGAACAGGTCGACAACGACTTTGCCCTGCGTTTCGTCGTCGAACAGGACGGCCCGGCCGAGGGCGAAGCGCTGGAAGTCGATGCGGAGGAATATGATGTGATCGGCTATGACGGGCAGGCCATCGATATGGGGGAGGCGGTGGCCGAGACGCTGGCGCTGGTCATGACCCCATATCCCCGTGCGCATGATGCCGATGCGGTGCTGCGCGCGGCGGGCGTGCTGACCGAAGAGCAGGCAAGCCCGTTTGCCGCCCTGCTGGCGCTCAAGGACAAGCCTAAGAGCTGACGGAGCAGGCAAGGCGCTGGCCCGATGGCTGCGACGGGGCGGTGGCGATGTTGCCCTTTCGTTCCAACCTGTGGCATGGTCGGCGGCCATGGCGTCCGCTCCCTCCCCCCTTCCTTCGACCATGCGCAAGATCGTCCATGTCGACATGGATGCCTTTTATGCGTCGGTCGAACAGCGCGACGACCCCGCGTTGCGCGGGCGCCCGATCGCGGTGGGCGGCGGCGGGCCGCGCGGCGTGGTCGCCGCCGCCAGTTATGAGGCGCGCAAATTCGGTGTGCGTTCCGCCATGCCCGGCGCCCGGGCGCGGCGGCTGTGCCCCGACCTGCTGTTCGTGCCGCCCCGGTTCGATACCTATCGCGCCATATCGGCGCAGGTCCGCGCCATATTCGCCCGTTTCACCGACATCGTTCAGCCGCTGTCGCTCGACGAAGCCTATCTGGACGTCACGGTGAACAAGGCGGGGATTGCTTCGGCCACGCGCATCGCTGAAGAGATACGCGCCATGATCCGCGCCGAAACCGGGCTGACGGCGTCGGCCGGCGTGTCATACAACAAGCTGATCGCCAAGCTGGCGTCCGATCAGAACAAACCCGACGGCCTGTGCGTCATCCGCCCCGAGGAGGGTGCCGCGTTCATCGCCGGCATGCCGGTGCGGCGTATCCACGGCATCGGCCCGGTCACGGCGACGCGCATGCAGGCGCTGGGCATCGAAACCGGCGCGGACCTGCGGGCGCGCGATCTGCCGTTTTTACAGGCGCATTTCGGCAGCGCCGCGGCCTATTATTATCGCGCGGCGCGCGGGGTGGACGACCGGCCGGTCCAGGAAAGCCAGGTCCGCAAGTCGATCAGCGTGGAGGACACGTTTTTCGACGACCTGACCGACGAACATGCCCTCATGACGGAGATCGGCCGGATCGGCGACAGCCTGTGGCGGCGGATCGAAAACAGCCGGGCCTTTGGCCGGTCGGTGGTGCTGAAGGTTAAATTCGCCGATTTCCGCATCATCACGCGGTCGAAAAGCTTTGCCGCGCCGGTTCGTTCGCCGATCCTGCTGGCCGAGACGGGCAAGGCGCTGCTGCGCGCGCAACTGCCGCTGCGCATGGGCGCCCGGCTGCTGGGGCTGGGCGTGCATAATCTGGAATGGGACGAGGCGGTGGACCAGCCCGCTCAACTAGCCTTGTCGCTGTAATCGGAGGAGGCGCTGTGGTCAGGCGGGAAGCGGCCGGGACAGGCCGCCCACGCCGTCAGAATGGGATCCAGTTCCGCTTCTCGGTGAACTTCATATACCCTGCGTTGACGCCCAGCCGATAGCCCACGCCCAGCCGGATGGGGATCAGCACCACGCTGCCCCACCGCAAATAGGTGGCGGTGAAGCCGCCGACCAAATAGGCGGTGCCCTCCGCCGCGGGAAAGCGATGATACAGGTCCTGCGTATCGTAGAGATTATAGACGAGGACAAAGGTGTTCGACGCATTGCCGCCCACGTCGAAGCCGATCGACGGGCCGGTCCAGTAAACCTGTCTCGTCCCCTCCACCTTGTGATTGAGTGTCCCGGAGCCGTAGCGCAGTCCGATCACCAGTGCGCCCGACGCTTCGCGTCCGGCAATATAGGCATTGGGCCGGCCCTGGTCCTTGAGGATTTTCTCGATCAGGCCGGCAAGGCCTTCGGCGCCCTTGCCGAACACCCCTTCCGCCGCGCCGATCAGGTCGTCTTCCTGATAGGCGGCGCTCGCGTCAGGCGCGGCCGGCGGCGAACCGGCGGTGACCGGATCCCCCGTCGCCGTGGTGCCCGCTGTCACGCTGTTGTCGGCAGGTGCGTCATAGATGCTGCTGTCGGATCGGATGCTGGGGTCCACACCGGGATCGGTCGGCAATCCGCCCTGCGGCTGCTGCGGCGCGAGATCGGCGTCGATCGCGCTGTTGGGGTCGACCGTACGCACCTGTGCGCCGACCGATACCGGCGCAAGCGCCAATCCTGCAAGTGCGGCAAGAAAGGCCACTGCCCCCGTGCGACGGGCCGATGCCCGCGCCAATGTCCCGATCATGCCCTTACTCCCCAAGATCTGTTCCGACGATCCGATGCCCGCGTCGACGCTCATGCCCATGGCAAAGCCCGTGAATATCGGTTTCCTTGCTGGAACGACAATGAATGAACGCTGACCCGAGTCGATTCCGCGCCAGGCTGAATCGAAAGGGTCGGCCACACTCTGCGTCTTTCCCGCCAGATGAGCGTTGCCATGCGCAAAGCCCGTCGCTATAGCGCTTCTCGCCTAGCCGCAACCTGTCTGTGAAGACCGGTGTTCAGGCCATGTTGGGAGACGTGGGTGAGTGGCTGAAACCAGCGGTTTGCTAAACCGTCGTGCCCTGAATGGGGCACCCCGGGTTCGAATCCCGGCGTCTCCGCCAAAATTAAAACGAATACAGCCATTTAACGGCGTCAGCCAGGTGGCCCGCCGTACACTGGCCTGCGCCTGGAAAATGGCCGTGCAAGCGGGCGGGCGTGAATCGAAGCGCTCATAGTGGCACCCCACCCCCGGCAGCACAGGGTGCTGGCAGCGTCAGGTCGGCGCCCTGCCAATGTGGTCCCATGCATTCTTGAACTCCGTCTCGGCCATCGTCGCGCGGTTCGAGCCGATAATCCTGCTGTCCACCCTTGTCCTGCGAGGCGAGCTTTCCGAAGGTCGTCAATTGTCAGAATGCAGCAAGTCGGCGAGCACAGCTGCCTGTTCTGTCACGATGGATATTCCGAACTCCGGCCTGGAGCGTCGCATCCTTGCGGCGTGGCTTGACCCGCCTGTCCGGGAAATGCCGGCCTTCGACCTATCGCCTTATCGTGACAGATCACGGCCGAGGCCGGAAGATGACTGTGATCCCGTCAACGGGTTATCGATCCCATAGTCTTGCAGAACGTTATATTGCGGTATATTTATGGTCTGTAGCCGGCTTCGGCGTTCAAGAAATCCGATGGCGTTCAAGCCATGAAGGAAAAAACGGGGAGGATATGATGCAACAACGAACTTTGCGCGCGCTCGTCCAGGCGACCGCACTCACGGCATTCGTAACGCCATCACTGGCGCAGGAGGACTCTTCCAGATCCAATGGTCTGGAAGAGATTGTCGTGACGGCTCAAAAACGCGCCGAATCGGTTCGCGATACGCCGCTGGCGATCACGGCGACGAGCGGCGAAGCGCTGTTGTCCAGGAATATCACCAGCCTTCAGGACCTGACCAACATCACGCCGAACGTGAATATCAGTTCCGCGCAGGGCACCGCCCACATCACCATTCGCGGCATCGGTATCGGTTCGACCCAGCCGGGGGCGGAAGGCAATGTCGCCGTCCATGTCGACGGCGCTTATGTCAGCCGTCCGCAGTCCACGCTGAACGCATTCTACGACGTTGAGCGCCTGGAAGTCGTGCGTGGTCCGCAGGGGACGCTGTATGGCCGGAATTCGACGGCGGGCGCGATCAACATCATCACCCGTGATCCGACCGACAATTTTACCGGCTTCGGCCAGGTGACGGTGGGCAATTACGAACTGATCACGACCGAAGCCGGCGTCGGCGGCCCGATCGCACCCGGCGTGTCGGCGCGCATCGCGTTTCAGACCCAGGATCGTGGCGGTTATGGCTGGCAGCAATTTCCGGCCGGGCTGCCGTCCATCCCCAATGGCGCGCCGGGCGGCGCCGGCTCCGGCGTCCCCGCGACGGTGACCCAGGGTTTCAAGACCGACCTGGATGACCTCAAGACCCGCGCGGTCCGTGGTAAGCTGAAATTCGATTTGTCGGAAGATCTGAGCGTTCTTCTGGCGGGAGAATATTTTTACCAGAAGGATCATTCCGGTATCTTCATGATCGCTGGTGCCGGACCGTCCGGCGCGCCGGCGGTCGAGACGCTGTTCGGTGGCGTCCTGGCGCCCAATCCGCGCCGCAACAGCTATACCCAGTTCCCGCAGGGGACGCGCAAGGAGGATTATTCCTTCACCGGGACGATCAACTGGGATGTGTCGCCGGCTTTCTCGCTGACGTCCATAACGGCGTATCGGAACACGGATTATTCGCACACCTGGAATCAGGGCGGCACACAGCTCAGCTTCTTCCAATATAGCGATTCCGAAACGGGCAAGCAGATCAGCGAGGAGTTGCGCGCCAGCGGCCGGATCGGCAATTTCAGCTATGTCGTCGGCGGCTTCCTCTATCATGAGAAGCAGAATGTCGTCGCGCTGTCCGCCATCAACAATCTGGCCTTTGCCTTCCCGCCGGCCTCGGGCTTCCTGTCGCAGGGCTATGGCACGTCATTGCGGCTGGAAACCGATGCTCGCGCCCTGTTCGGCCAGCTCAGCTATGAACTGACCGACACGATCGGCATCGATGCCGGCATACGCTATAATTGGGAACGCAAGAAAAAGCCGTTCGAAACCTTCGGCTATTCGCTGTGCACGCCCTATGATCCGGCGTCGGTGGCGTGGGATACGGGCGGTTCGTGCGATATCAACCTTATGATAGGCCCGCGTGAAGTCACGCAGGATTCGATCAAACCCAAGGTCACGTTGCGTTTTAAACCGAACAACGACACGCTGGCCTATCTGACCTTTTCGCAGGGATTTCGCAGCGGCGGCTTTAATTTCGGCAGCGGCGTGGACGCCGCCCCCTACAAGCCGGAGGAACTGACTGACATCGAAGGCGGCATCAAGACGACCTTGCTGGACCGCCGGCTGCAGATCGATCTGTCCGCTTTCTACTATAAATATAAGAATCTTCAGGTCTCGCGCCTGAATGACGCCGGCAATGGCGTGATTACGGAAAGCGCCGGCAAAGCGACATTATACGGTCTTGAGGCTGCGATCGTAGCCCTGCCGACGGACCGGCTGAAGCTCGATCTCCAGATGGGGCTGTTGCGGTCCAGATATGACGAGTTTTCCAGCGCCAATACCTCGTTGCTCGGGATCAGTTGCGTGGCCACCGCGCCGGCCCTGTGCGGAACGACCGATCCGGCCGTGAACGCTCTGGATGGCGTCATTCAGGATCTGTCCGGCAACCGGCTGACGAAAGCGCCCGAATATACGATCAGTGCGGGTGCGGAATATACCGTGAATAGCAATATCGGTGATTTCACCCTGCGCGGTCAGATGTCGATGATCGGCAAGGTGTATTTCACGGCCTTCAACGAAAGCGTCCTTTCGCAAGGCGCCTATGAATTGTTCGATGCTTCGCTCCGCTGGGAACATCCCAACCAGCAAATCTATGCCAATCTTTTCATCAAGAATATCAGCAACAAGGATTATGTCGTGTTCGCGACCAATAATGGCCAGTCCCCGGGCGCCCGGCAGACGCTGAACCTGGGGCCGCCGCGTACATTTGGTGCCAGCGTGGGCGTCAGGTGGTAACGATCGTTGCCGTCACGCGTTTCCGGGCGTGTTATGGCTGAACGAAACAAGGGTGGCGCGCATCGGGCAACCGGGTGCGCCATTTTTTCGGCCACGGCACCGGGACGGCGGCATCCCGGCGATGGCCGCTTGCTTCCCCATCTGTGCTTGCCCGTGGCTGCTATCGCGGGATCGACATGGGCGGCGGGTTCGGGTGGATCGGGTCGCCGCCCCGGCGATATGGCCGCTATCGTCCGCTCGCCCTTGCCGGAGCCGGCCGCTCCCATGGTTCAACCATGACGGCTGGGGAGGGGTGGTCGCGTTTGCGCCGTCCATAGCGGGGGAGCGGTCAGTCAGCCCTTGAAATGATCCTTCGCGTGGCGGCGTTCCGCCAGTTCGCCGGCGTCGCGCGCGCGCATGAACGGGTTGGTCGCGCGTTCCAGCCCGATGGTCGTCGGAACGGTGGGTTCGCCGCGCGCGCGCATGGCATCGACCTTTTCCATCCGGGCGGCGATCGCGTCATTGTCGGGTTCGGCCACCAGCGCATAGCGCCCGTTGGACTGGGTATATTCATGCGCGCAATAGACCGATGTTTCGTCGGGAAGCGCCGACAGCTTGCGCATATTGTCGAACATCTGTTCGGCCGTCCCTTCGAACAGACGGCCGCAGCCCATCGCGAAGAGCGTGTCGCCGACGAACACCGCCTTCTCCTGCGGCAGGTGGAAGGCGATGTGGCCGCTGGTATGGGCCGGCACGTCGATCACATCGCCGGATATGCCACCCAGCGACACGCCGTCGCCCTCCTGCACCGTGGTGTCGAGCGTGTCGATCCGGTCCTTTTCGGCGCGCGGTCCGGTGATGAGGCAGCCGGTGGCCGCCTTGATATCCGCATTGCCGCCGACATGATCGGGGTGCCAGTGGGTGTTCCAGATCTGCGTGATCTTCCAGTTGCGCCGGGCCGCTTCCTCCAGCACGGGCGCGGCCTCGGCCGGGTCGACGACGGCGGTTTCGCCGCTGGCAGGTTCATGCACGAGCCAGATATAATTGTCGGACAGGGCGGGGATGCGGACGACTTCGATCATGGCGTCCTTGTCGCACGGGGGGCTTGTTTCGCCAAGTCCCGGGCCGGTTCCGCGGTCGACGGGCCCTGATATACGGGCCATAATGAGCGGTGCTCCGGGTTATTCCAGCCGACGCCGGAATGGTTTAGCCTGCGCTGGATGATGATCGACCCGCTGTTGCTGTTGCAGGCCTATGCCATCGGCGTTTTCCCCATGTCGGACGACCGGCAGGCGCAGGACGTTTACTGGGTGGAGCCCCGGCGGCGGGCGATCCTGCCGCTTGACGGGTTTCATTTGTCCCGGTCGCTGGCGAAGACCATCCGGCGGGAGCGGTTCCGGGTCACCGCCGATCGCGATTTTGTCGGAATCGTAGCGCTGTGCGCGCAAGCGGCACCGGACCGCCCCACCACTTGGATCAACGGAGCGATCGAACAGGCCTATCGCCATCTGCATGCGCTGGGCTTTGCCCATTCGGTCGAATGCTGGGACGGCGACGAACTGGTCGGCGGCCTGTATGGCGTGGCGCTGGGCCGCGCGTTTTTCGGCGAAAGCATGGTATCGCGCCGCGCCGACGCGTCGAAAGTGGCGCTGGCCTGGCTGGTGGCGCGGATGCGGGCCGGCGGTTTCACCCTGCTCGACTGCCAGTTCATGACCGATCATTTGCGCGCCATGGGCGCGGTCGAAATCCGCCAGCGCGATTATCTTCAGTTGCTGGGCGCGGCGGTGGACGGGGTGGCGTTCGGGGCCGGGTCCGACATGGTGTCCGCAGGGGCCGGCGCGGCGTCCGACCGGGCGTTCGCACCGCTGGCGGCGGTAGGGGCGGGGGCCGGGGCGGCGTCGCCCTTCGCCCCCACCTTCACGGTTTCGGGGCCGGTTTCGGGCCATTCCATCGTGCAGCTTTTGACCCAGACGTCGTAGATCGGATGCTGCACCACATTGCGGTCGGGCCGTTCCCGGAACAGCCAGCCGGAAAAATTGCGCCGCCATTTGCCGTCCGCCGTGCTGCGGACGTCCAACTGAACGAAGGCGCCGGTTTCCTGCACATTTTCCCAGGGTGCGGTGGTTTCGCACGCCTGTAGCCGGACGATGGCGTCACCCGCCCGCAGCGCTTCGCCCGGCTTCATCGTCAGGTCGCGAGTCAGGCCGTTGCGCTTGTTGAGCAGGCCCAGCACCGCCACCCGCTCCGCCATTGGCGTGCCGACCGGCTGCTGGGTGCCGGCCTGATTTGCCGGTTTGCCCTGAACGGCCACCGGATCGGCGCGATTCGCAGCAGGCATATCCTCGCCCCCGCACGCCGCCAGCATCAATGGGATCAGATAAAGCGACGCGCGCAGGACGGACCGTGCCGGAAACGGCGGAACTGCGTCCGCCGGCCGCGGCGTCATGGCGCGCCGGGGCTCCATGCCTCATAATCGCCGGTCGCCTTCTGGCGCTGTCCGCCCTTTTCCAGGGCGCCGGACGGGCGATAGGCATGGGCGGTGCCGGTCGGATTGGGCGTGAAATCCTTTTCCCAGATGCGCGGCGGCGGCAGGAAGCTTTCCGGCGCGCCTTCGATCGAATGGTGAAGCCAGCCATGCCATTCCGCGGGCACGCGGCTCGCGTCGTTGGCGCCATTATAGATCACCCAGCGGCGCGGGCGGCCGTCAAGGCCCTTGCCCCCTTCGAAATAAACATTGCCCTGATGGTCCTCGCCTACCTTGCTGCCCTTGCGGGCGCTGTAGAGGGCCGTGCCGATGGTGGCGCCGTTCCACCAGGTGAATATCTTGCCGAGGATAGACATGCGCCAGTCGCTTAGCGCCTTGGGCGGGGCATTGGCAAGGCGGATTGCGGCGGCGGGTCAGCGAGACGGGCAGAATTCGGCAATGGCCGGCTGCGCGACCGGCGGCGCCCCGATGGCGCAGCCGCCCCACTGGACATGGTCGCCTTCCTGTATGCCCAGCGCGGCCGCGCGACCGCCGGCGATTTCCAGCACGGCGCCGACGGGAACGCCGGCCGACACCGGCTCACGCGAATAGGGCACGGTATCGGCGGCGATGAAGGCGATCGTGCCGTCCGTCCGTACGAAGAGTATGTCGAGCGGGATCAGCGTGTTCTTCATCCAGAAACTGGCGATGCGCGGCGTTTCCATCGGGAACAGCATGCCCCGGTCCGGCGCGAGCGTCTTGCGGAACATCAGTCCCTGCTGCTGCTGCTGCGGGGTTGCCGCCACCTCGACATCGAATCGGTGCTGCCCCGCCGCGCTGCGGATAGTGAGCGGCAGCAGCGCGGGCGCCGCATCGGCGCGGGCGCCGTTGACCGTATTTCCGGCCGTTTCGCCCGCGCCGCCGGTCTGGGTGCAGGCGGCAAGCAGGACAAGCGGGACGAGAGAGCGGGCCAGGCTGAACATCGCCGCAGCTTAGCCGGTTTGCGCGCCCACGGGGAGGGGGGGTTAACCCTGTTCCGGTTCTGGCGGCGGTTCGCCGGGAAGCGCATCGACCCATAGGCGTGCCACGTCCATCGCATGGCCCGCGCGCAGGAAGGCGGCGATCATCCGGTCGCGCTGGACGCGGTCGGGGCGCTGCGCAGCATAGGGGCCGATGCGCTTGCGCCGGGCAAAGCGATCCGCCGCCGCCCAGCTATCCTCCCGCGCCTGACCGGCGGCGTCGCCGCGATCGGATTCGGCGATGCCGGCGGCGCGCAGGCTGTCGTCCACGCGGCGCGGGCCATAGCCCCGCCGCGTCAGCGCCGCGCCCTTCATCGCCGCATAGGCCGCGTCGTCGATATAGCCCAGTGCCGCGAAACGGTCCGCCAACGCTTCCGGGTCGGCCGGGCGGTCGTCCGCCCATCCGCGCTCGCGCACTTTCCCGCGCAGATAAGCCAGCAGTTTCGCGCGGCTGGTCGCGTACCGGCCGACATAGCGCAACGCCAGGTCGCGCAGGCTGTCCGGATCGAGCGGCGGGCGGGGGCGTTTTGGCGGCATGGCGCGCATCATGCGCCATTGGCGGCACGGGCGCCATGTTTATGCCACAGTCGGGCCGGAATTTGACCGCCTCTTATACGCTAGAAGCACAAGCTGGCACGCAACTATCCGGTGCATGGCGCCACCAAAGATGATAGCGGCGGCCGGGTACGCAGTATAAAGGCATTTGGGTGAAACCAATATGACGGGTTCGCAGAGCATGACGACAGCCGCGCTGGAAAAAACGCCCACGCTGGATGATCTGCCACGTCGTTTTTCCGATTTCGAAACACTGGGCGAGGCGCTGGATTATGCGGCGCAGGGCAGGCGCGGCCTCAATTTCCACGATCCGCGCGGTCAGTTGACGCGGCCTTATCCGTTCCGTGCCCTGCGCGACGACGCCGTCGCCTGCGCGCATCGCCTGATCGCGCATGGCGTGCGGCCGACCGACCGGATCGCGCTGGTCGCCGAAACCGGTCCGGAATTCGCCCAGCTGTTCTTCGGCGTCGTCTATGCCGGGGCGTGGCCGGTGCCGTTGCCGCTGCCGACCAGTTTCGGCGGCAAGGAAAGCTATGTCGAGCAGCTTAATGTCCAGCTGACCAGTTGCGATCCCTCGCTGTTCCTGTTCCCGTCCGAACTGGCCGACATGGCCGGCGAGGCGGGGCGCCAGCGCGGGGTGGAAAGCATCGCCTTCACCGATTTCCTCGCGCGCGAAGCGGGGCCCTGCCCGTTGCCGCAGGCGCGGGCGGACGAGATCGCCTATCTGCAATATAGCAGCGGTTCGACCCGTTTCCCGCATGGTGTCGCCGTGACCCATCATGCGCTGCTCAGCAATCTGGCCGCGCACAGCCATGGAATGGAAGTGCAGGACAGCGACCGCTGCATCAGCTGGCTGCCCTGGTATCATGACATGGGGCTGGTCGGCTGTTTCCTGTCGGTCGTCGCCAACCAGGTGTCGACCGACTATATGAAGACGGAGGATTTCGCCCGGCGTCCGCTCGCCTGGCTCGATCTTATCAGCCGCAACGAAGGTACGTCGATCAGCTATTCGCCGACCTTCGGCTACGACATATGCGCGCGGCGCATGTCTAGCCAGACCAAGGCGGCCGACCGGTTCGACCTGTCGCGCTGGCGCCTGGCCGGCAACGGCGCGGACATGATCCGCCCCGACGTGATGCAAAGCTTTGTCGATGCGTTTGCCGACGCCGGTTTCAGCCCCCGGGCGTTCCTGCCCAGCTATGGCCTGGCCGAAGCGACGCTGGCCGTCACCATCATGCCGCCGGGCGAAGGGATCATCGTCGAACTGGTCGAGGAAACCGACCTGTCGGGCGGCACCGCGACGGAGGGGCGGCCGCAGCGTTTCCGCTCGATCGTCAATTGCGGCAAGCCTGCCCGCGACATGATCGTGGAGATCAGGGACGAGGATGGCGCCCCGCTGAACGAGCGGCAGATCGGCAAGGTATGGACCACCGGTCCTTCCCTGATGGCCGGCTATTTCCGTGATCCCGAAGCGACCGAGGCCTGTCTGGTCGACGGCTGGCTGGACACCGGCGACATGGGCTATCTGTCCGACGGCTATCTCTACATTGTCGGCCGCGCCAAGGACATGATCATCATCAACGGCCGCAACCATTGGCCGCAGGACATCGAATGGGCGGTCGAGCAACTGCCCGGGTTCAAGCAGGGCGACATCGCCGCCTTCGCCATCACGACGCCGGGCGGGGAGGAGGCGCCGGCCGTGCTGGTCCATTGCCGCACGTCGGACAATGAGGAACGTTCGCGCCTGCGCGACCAGATCCGTGAGCGGGTGCGGGCCATCACCGGCATGAACTGTGTTGTCGAACTTGTCCCGCCGCGCACCCTGCCGCGCACCAGTTCCGGCAAGCTGAGCCGGTCGAAGGCGCGCAACCTCTATCTGAAGGGTGAAATCCGGCCCTATGATATCGCCGCCTGACGAACGTCACCGCTATTCCGCGCGGTGGTTCAGGACGGATCGGCATTCAGTCCCGCCGGCCTGAAAATGGCGATTTCCTGTGCTTCCGTCGCTTACCTGCCGTACGCAGGCTGTGCTCCGGGTCACGAAAAACCGCCATTTTCGTCACGCCATCGTCTGAATATCGATCCGTCCTCAACCACAGGTGGTTCGGCATCGTCGGATCGACCACAGCATGGCATCGGGCGGTACGGGCAGGTCGGTGCAAGGTCCCTATGGGCGTACCGATTTGCCGTTCCCGCAGACGTCGCGCTGGCCGGCCGATACGGGGAACGCGGGGGCGGCGTGCGGTCCGGTTCGCATATGGCGGCGGTAGGGGGCAGGGCGGTTGTTCGCGGGCTGAGGCAGCCCCCATGGCGCCGCCGTGCCGTATGCCAGCATCGATGCGCGCGTCTGTCGTACAAGGTGTCCTGCGTGGCTGATCGCTGGGTGGCGGGCGGCGCCCTGTCCTAATCGGGATAGGCGATCGCCATGATCTCATACTCCTTCTCGCCGGCTGGCAAGGTCACGCGGCGCAGGTCGCCGACCGCCGCGCCGCGCAGGCTGCGCGCCAGCGGCGATCCCCAGCCGATCCGCCCCGCGTCGACGTCCGTTTCGTCATTGCCGACGATCGTGACGGTGCGATGCCTGTCTTCCTCGTCCGCGATGGTGACCGTGGCGCCGAAATAGACGCGGCCCTTGTCCGGCTGCTGGCGCGGGTCGACCACCTTTGCGTCTTTCATCTTGCGGGCCAGCCGCTTCAGCCGCCCGTCGATTTCCCGCATCCGCTTGCGGCCATAGAGATAGTCGCCATTTTCGGAGCGGTCGCCGTTGCCCGCGGCCCAGCTCACCACGTCCACGACCGCCGGCCGCTCCACGCCGAGCAACTGGTCATATTCGGCGCGCAGTTTCGCGAACCCTTCGGGGGAGATGTAATTGGGATGGGGCGTGGTCATGGCGCGATGTAACCTGCCGGACACGCCGTGTCAGTCCCTATGCGGCGGGGCCGGGGGGCGGCGCCGGGGCGGCTTTGTCCATAACTGTTTTCACACAAGCCGGTCTGTTAGCCCGGCGTCGGCTTGCCCAGATAGCGCGACAGCACGGCGGGCGTGCCGCGGAATTTCGCCTGTTGCGGGTTCATCGCATCATAGACGACCGCGTTTTCCAGGACGCGCTGAACGTAATTGCGGGTCTCGAAAAACGGAATCCGTTCGATCCACCGCAGCATGTCGGCGCCGGGCAGGCGCGGATCGCCATGGGCGGCAATCCACTTGTTCACATTGCCCGGTCCCGCATTATAGGCGGCGACCGCCAGCGGGTGGCTGCCGCCATAATAGCTGAGCATGCGCTGATAATAGCCCGACCCCAGCATGATGTTGTAGGCCGGATCGTTCAAAGATCCCTGACCCAGCCCCATCTTGCCGGCCTGTTCGCGTGCTGTGCCCGGCATCAGCTGCATCAGGCCGCGCGCGCCGGCGCTGCTGACGATCTGCCTGTCGAACTGGCTTTCCTGCCGCGCGATGGCGTGGATCATGGTCCAGTTGGACTGCTGGGAAGGCGGTACGGGAACGCGGGGAAAGGCGCTGGCGCCGTATCCGCTCAGGCCGTTGGACAGGGCGCGGCGGCCGACCATCACGCTCATGTCGGGACGGCCGATGCTGGCGGCGAGTTCGGCGGCGAGATAATGATCGGTGTCGCTTTCCGCGCCGTTGGCGATGGCGCGGGCGAATTTGCCCTGATCGTCCCAATAGCCCATCTGGCCCAGCGCCTTGACCGCCCGCACCACCGACCGGGCGTTGAAGGCCGCGCGGTCGGCGGCGGAAATCTGGACTCCCCGGTCCACCGTCGCGGGCGGGGGGATCGGGCGTCCCATGCGCTCCAGCGCGAGCTGCCCGTAAAACTGGTCGGGGAAAATGGCGGCCTGCGCGAACCAGCTTTCGGCGCCGGCGCGGTCGCCCGCCGCCAGAGCGGCGCGGCCGGCCCAGTAATAGCCCTTGGACTGGGTTTGCGGCGACCGTGCGGCGGTCGCGTAGCGCCGGAACATCGGGAGGGCGTCGGCGGGCCGGTTGAGATTATAGAAGGCGGTCGTGCCCGCCAGCCAGGCGAGACTGGTATAATCGTCCCGCTCCCCGATCGGTCGGTCGCGGACCTCGACTCCTGGCGCATAGGCGTCGTCCAGCTTGCTGGCGATCGCATAGGCGAAGCTCCACTGGCTGTCGGCCGCCGCCGCGCGGGCCTGGTTCAGCAGGACTTCATACCATTTTTCGGCATTGGCCGGGCGCGTGGTCAAGGTGGGACGATTGGCCAGATATTGCCGGCCGGCGACCCAGTTGCCGGTGTCGCGCAGCCACATCGCCTTGTCCGCGATGAAGCCGGCGTCGCCCGCGCCCTGGCTTTCGGCCATCTGCATCTTCGCCGCGGCGTCGGGCGCCTTGCGGCGGAAGGCGATCCGTGCGTCGAACACCGCCCGGCGCGCGGGGCTGACATAAGGGAGCATGCGTTGCGCCCCGCTGACGTCGCCGCCCCACAGCAGCGTGTCGGCACGCTGGTCGTGATCGGCCGGGGTGAGGCCGGACCCGAACAGGGAAAGCAAACGCGCCTCGTCCGTGGGGCCGAGCGAGCCGCCGACCCACGCGTTGCGCGCGGCGATTCTTGCCTCCTCCATCCGGCCAAGCTGCGTCAGGGCGACGGCATTGCGGGCATGTCCCGCCGCCGTGCGCGCGGGGAAGCGCGCGAAAAAGGCGGTCACCTGCCGCGGGTCGAAGCTGTCGGGGTTGATGCCGGCTTCGGCCAGGCGGCGCATCCTGTCCTCCCCCGGCCAGCCCGGATTGGCCAGGATGAAGCTGGAATAGGCCGAAAAGCCCAGGCCGTCGCTCTGTTGCAGGGCGCGCCACCGGCTGATCGTGGCGCTGACCGCCGCGTCGCCGGTCATGCCGACCCGGCTGCTCGCCTGATCCCACTGGCCCTGCGACGGCTGACCCTGGGCGGGCTGGGAGGGGATGGGCTGTACCACGGCGCCGGCCGGATAGGTCGGGCGGGATGTGCCGGAGGCGGCGGACCCGTCGGTCTGGGCGCTCGCGCCGGCGGTCAGAAGAAGTAGGGCGATAATGGACATGCGAACCATATAGGGGCGGGAACCGCTGAACGATAGCATCGTGAACATTATCGCAATTGCATCCTTATCACGCCGTGAATGACGCGCTATAGCGCGCCCTTCGCGTGATCATGCCCCGGAATCCCGGTGAATTGAAGGAGTTTAATCATGTTTTCCGGGTCGATTCCGGCGCTGGTGACGCCTTTTCGCGACGACCGGGTCGACGAGGCGGCGTTCCGCGCCTTTGTGGACTGGCAGATCGAACAGAGGTCGAGCGCGCTCGTCCCGTGCGGTACGACCGGCGAAAGCGCCACCATGACGGTGGAGGAGCATAATCGCGTCATCGCCATGTGCGTCGACCAGGCGGCGGGCCGGGTGCCGGTGATCGCCGGGTGCGGGTCGAACGACACGCGCATCGCGCTGGAGCATATGTTTGCGGCGCAGGCGGCCGGGGCGAGCGCGGCGCTGGTCGTCGCGCCTTATTATAACAAGCCCAATCAGGAGGGCGTCTATCGGCATTTCGCCTGGCTGGCGTCGCATTGCGACCTGCCCATCCTGCTCTACAACGTGCCCAGCCGGACGATCACCGATATCAGCGTGCCGGTCATGCATCGGCTGGTGGAGGAATATCCATCGATCGTCGGGGTGAAGGACGCCACCGGCAATCTGGGACGGGTGACCGCCCAGCGGCTTGCCTGCGGCCCCGATTTCCGTCAGCTGTCCGGCAATGACGAAACGGCGTTGGGGTTCAACGCCATGGGGGGGCGCGGGTGCATATCCGTCACCGCCAATGTCGCGCCGCGGCTGTGCGCCGATTTTCAGGCGGCGACGGCGCGCGGCGACTGGGCAGGCGCGCTGGCGCTTCAGGATCGCCTCTATCCCCTGCACGACGCGCTGTTCAGCGATTCTTCACCTGGACCGGTCAAATATGCGCTGACGCGGGTCAGGCCCGACATGCCCGGCGATCTTCGGCTGCCGATTACCTGGCCGTCGGAAACGAGCCGGGCCACCGTCGACCGGGCGTTGGAAATCGCCGGTCTGGTCTGACCGGACAGCGGCACTATATGATGAAGTGAGTTAGCAAGGAATTCATGGCCCGTCCGCGTCCCGCAACCTTCGACAAGAAGAAGATCGTCGCCGAGAACCGGCGCGCGCGCTTTGAGTATTTCATCGAAGACGTGTTCGAGGCGGGCATCGCCTTGCAGGGCACCGAGGTGAAGGCGCTGCGCGGCGGGGAGGGTAATATTGCCGAAAGCTATGCCGAGGTGAAGGGGAATCAGGTGTTTCTGGTGAACAGCAACATCCCCGAATACAGTCACGGCAACCGCCAGAATCACGAACCGCGCCGTCCCCGCAAGCTGTTGCTGCATGAGCGGGAGATTGAGAAGATGCACAGCGCCGTGTCGCGTCAGGGCATGACGCTGGTGCCGTTGATGATCTATTTCAACAGCACCGGCCGGGCGAAGATCGAACTGGCGCTGGCCAAGGGAAAGAAGACCCACGACAAGCGCGAGGTCGTCAAGGACCGCGACTGGAAGCGCGACCAGGCGCGCATCATGCGGGACAAGGGGTGATGGAGACGTCAAAGGGCACCGGGCGTTTCAGCCGCTGGTGGCAAGCCAACGCCCCGACCCGCGAATCGCTGGAGCATAACCGGTTCCTGGCGCCGGTCGCGCACCGGGTGCTGGAACCTTCGCTCTGGCGCTTTACCCGCCGGTCGGTGCCGCGCGGCGTGGCGCTGGGTTTGTTCGTCGGCATTTTCCTGCTGATCCCCGGTGTACAGATCGCCGGTGCGGCCTTGTTCGCGCTGCCGTTCCGCGCCAATATCCCGATCGCGGCGGCCATGACTTTCCTGTCCAACCCGGCGACGACGCCGCTTATCCTGATGGCTTCGGTATGGCTGGGCAACCGCATGCTGGGCCGCAGCGCCGATGCGTCGGGCTTCATGGCGCTAGTCGACGGTCATGCGTCGATCGGCCAGTGGACCGCATGGCTGCTGTCCGAAGCGGCGCCTGCCATGCTGCTGGGCCTGTTCCTGATTTCGCTGGTCAGCGCGGTCATCGGCTATGTCCTGTCCGACTGGTTCTGGCGCCGCCGCATGGGTCGCAAATGGCAGGCCCGCAAATTGAGGATTGGCAAGCGCGCCGAAAGCGGCACATTGGAAGAGTCCGCCGCCTGAGCGCGCGGGATCGGTATTCACCACTCTGCCAGAGGGGACCGTTTGTGCAGGATTATCGCGGGACATGGCCGCGCGAGTGACGAAAGATAGCGGTGCTTTGGCGGCGACGCCGTCGTCACGGGCTTTCCTGTCGCTGTTGATCGCCGCGGCGCTGTTGTCCGCCGGCATCGTCTGGCTGGCGATCAGGGACTGGGCGCTGGCCGGAGGCTTCGCCGCCACGTCGCTGCTGTTGGGCCTGCTGACCGTCTGGGCGCGCCGCACCTATGCCGCGGCCGTGCCGGATGGAGAGGTCATGCCGGACTGGACGGTCGCGCGCGCGGCAGCCGATGCATCCAACATGGCGATCGCGGTCACCGACCGGGCCGGACGGCTGGTGTGTGCCAGCGACCTGTTCGGGGAATGGTTCGCCGGCTATCCCGCGCCCCCCGCGCTGACCGCCGACGCGGCGCTGACGGAGGAACTGTCCGCCGCGGCGCGCTCTGCCTGGCGCGACGGAGCGGCGATGGTGGAAGGGGTCAGCCACGGCGCCCTGCGTTTGCAGGTCGATGTCGCCCGGACCGGGCGGACCGACGATTATCTGCTGTGGCGGTTCACCCCCATGCGCCAGCCCAGCGCAGTCGACGACGTCCATCGCCTGCTGACCGGGGAGGCCGGCCGGCAACTGGGCGAAGCGGGCGTGATGGCGGCAATGATCGGGGGGGAGGGCCGCATCCGCGCCGCGAACGGGGCCTTCCTGTTGCGCGCCGCGGGTCGCCCGGACGCCAATATCACTGGCCGGGATTTCGCCGCCCATATGCGCGTCGATGACAAGGGGCGGCTGTTCCTGGCGCGAGAGGAGATCGGCGGCGTGCCGCTGCGCCTGTTGCAGGTGCCCTTGCGCCGGACCGGCGCCGCCGTCGCGCCGCCCACCGCGCCCCATGACGGGCCGATGCTGCTGCTGCTGATCGACGAGCCGACTGGGGGCGGCGGCACCAGCGCCCTTGCCTATATCGAAACCCTGTTGTCGCTGCTGCCCTTTGGCCTGGCGATGGCGGATCGCGACGGGCGCGTCCTTTTCCTCAACAAGGCGTTCGCGCGCGCCGCCGGTTTGCAGCCCGGCGACAAGCCGAGCTATCCCGGCGATCTGGTCGTTCGGGAGGACAGGGGCGCGGTGGCCGACGCGGTGCGCCGCTTCGCCGTTGGGCCGCAAATGTCCGGCGATATCGCGGTACGCATGCGTGACCAGCCCGATGAGCCGGTGGCGCTCAGCCTGGCGGGTGTGCGGGGGCTGGGCGATGCCGCGGTGCTTCTCAGCCTCAAGGACAATAGTGAGGAAAGCAAGCTCAAGCGGCAGGTTGCCCAGGCGACCAAGATGCAGGCGATCGGGCAGCTCGCCGGCGGCGTCGCCCATGATTTCAACAATATACTGACAGCGATCATCGGTCATTGCGACCTGATGCTGATGCGCCACACGCCTGGCGACAGCGATTATGACGACATTCAGCAGATCAAGTCGAACAGCAACCGGGCGGCGGGCCTGACCCGCCAGCTGCTTGCCTTTTCACGCCAGCAGACGCTGCGGCCGCAGGTGTTGCAACTGCCCGACATCGTGGCCGACGTGTCCAACCTGCTCAAACGGCTGCTGGGCGAGAATGTGACGCTGGAGGTGAGCCACGGTCGCAATCTGGGGGCCGTGCGCGCCGATCCGGGCCAGCTGGAGCAGGTGATCGTCAATCTGGTCGTCAATGCCCGCGACGCGATGGCCAAGGGGGGTACGGTCAACATCCAGACCTATGCCGTGCCCGCGGCCAGAGTGCGCGAGATGCGGCAGGAGATTCTGCCGGTGGCCGACTATACCGCGCTTCGCGTGTCGGACAGCGGCCTTGGCATTCCGCCCGATATATTGTCCAAGATCTTCGAACCGTTTTTCACGACCAAGGAAATGGGGAAGGGCACCGGCCTCGGCCTGTCCACCGTCTATGGCATCGTCAAGCAGTCGGGCGGCTATATCTTCGCCGAGTCCGAACTGGGCCGCGGCGCCAGTTTCGTCCTCTATCTGCCCGTCTATGCCGGCGCCGAGGCGGAGGGGAAGGAACGCGACCAGGCGAAGGCGGCGGCCCCCCGCCGCGCCGAAACCTGGGGCACGGGCACCGTCCTGCTGGTGGAGGACGAGGACATGGTTCGCGCCGTCGCGCAGCGGGCGCTGGCGCGGCAGGGCTATACGGTGCTCACCGCCAATGACGGCGAACAGGGGCTGGAGGTGCTGGCCCGGGGCGAACGCATCGATCTGCTGATATCGGACGTGGTCATGCCGAACATGGACGGTCCGGCCATGGTCGCCCGGGCGCGCGTGACCCATCCCGATCTGCCGGTGCTGTTCATGTCGGGCTATGCCGAGGAGCAGTTGCGCAAATCCATCGATCTGCCCCATGTGGCCTTCCTGCCCAAGCCCTTTTCGGTCAGCCAACTGGCGGAGGCGGCCCGCGACGCACTGGCGATGGGGACGGCCGCGCCCTGAAAGCGGGCGGCGTGAATTCGCGGCCGGCCGGCCGGTTTATGCTGGGCAAGCGGGAGAGGATAGGATAGCCCGGCTGGCAGGACGAAGGGGAAAAAGAGGCATGTCGGACGGCAAATCCATCCTGGTCGTGGAGGATGAGGCGATGATCGGCATGATGCTCGAGGATTATCTCGATGCCCTGGGCTATCGCCTCCACGCGGTCGCCGCTTCCGTGGAGGAGGCCTGCGCCCATGCGCGACGCGGCGGGTTCGACGCGGCGCTGGTCGACTGTAATCTTCAGGGCGAGAAGAGCTGGCCGGTGGCCGACATATTGGCGGAACGGAGCATCCCGTTCATCTTTGCGACCGGCGGACTGGCCGATGACCTGCCACAGGATCATGCGGATCGGCCGACCCTCTCCAAGCCGTTCACCATCGGCGCGGTTGAACGGGCGCTGGGCAAGGCTTTGAACGAACCGGGCGGGGACGGATAGGAAAATCTGTTCCCCTCTTGTTCCGTTAGAACAAATGCGATACATGAGTCGGGCGCCGGGAGGATCCGGCGCTCTGCGCTTGACAGGGAACAGGCCCATGACCGCAATGCTCACACTCATCCAACCTAAGAAGACGGGGACCATGGACAGACAAAAGGCATTGGATGCGGCGCTCGCCCAGATCGACCGGGCGTTCGGCAAGGGCAGCGCGATGAAGCTGGGCAGCCGCGAGAAGATCGAGATCGAAGCCATTTCCACAGGCTCGCTGGGTCTCGACATCGCGCTCGGCATCGGCGGTTTGCCCAAGGGTCGGATCATTGAAATTTACGGCCCGGAAAGCTCGGGCAAGACCACGCTGGCGCTGCATGCCATCGCCGAGGCGCAGAAAGCCGGCGGCACCGCCGCTTTTGTCGATGCGGAACATGCGCTCGATCCCGGCTATGCCAGGAAGCTGGGTGTCGACATCGACGAACTGATCGTGTCGCAGCCCGATACGGGTGAACAGGCTCTGGAAATCGTCGATACGCTGGTGCGTTCCAACGCGATCGACATATTGGTGATCGACTCGGTCGCGGCGTTGGTGCCGCGCGCGGAAATCGAAGGCGAGATGGGCGATAGCCATGTGGGCTTGCAGGCTCGTCTGATGAGCCAGGCGCTGCGCAAGCTGACCGGCTCCATCTCGCGGTCCAAATGCATGGTGATCTTCATCAACCAGGTGCGCATGAAGATCGGGGTCATGTACGGCAATCCCGAGACCACGACCGGCGGCAATGCTCTCAAATTCTACGCATCGGTCCGCCTGGACATACGCCGCATCGGCCAGATCAAGGACCGCGACAATATTGTCGGCAACACGACCCGGGTGAAGGTGGTAAAGAACAAGGTCGCCCCGCCCTTTAAGCAGGTCGAATTCGACATCATGTATGGCGAAGGCGTGTCGAAGATCGGTGAGATGCTCGACCTTGGGGTAAAGGCCGGCATCGTCGAGAAATCGGGCGCATGGTTCTCCTATGATTCGGTTCGGATCGGCCAGGGGCGGGAGAACGCCAAAAATTTCCTGAAAGAACATCCCGAAATGGCCGAGAAGCTGGAAAGGGCGATCCGGGGCAAGACGGAGGAGGTCGCCGAAGGGATGATGGCCGGACCCGATGCGGCAGATGACGGCGAGTAAGCGCTGACGGACAGGCCGGCCGGATCGGCCGGACTGTGCCGGCGCGATGATCGCCTGCTGTCGCATCACAAAAGGAAAGCTCCTTTGGCGCCGGGTGGTCGGCCTTATGCTTTGGAGTGGCGCCCGAGCAGGGATATGTGGAAGGTGGAGCTGTCGGGCGACGTTCCGCATTCCTGGCCGGTTTTTCGCACGAAACGGTTCATATCCCTGAAGGGAACAGCCTGTGCGCATCGCCATCGAAACCATGCTCGATTATGATTTCGCCGAACCGACGGACGTGCTGCTGGCGATCGAGGCGGCCTGCCTGCCCGATCAGCGGGTCGTCGACCAGTTGCTCGCCATAGATAATGCCGGACCGCTCGTCAGCCTGTCCGGTGGCAGCGGGGTCGGGCGGCGGAGCTGGGTCCGTTCGGGCACTGGCCGCATGCTGACCCGTTACCGCGCGATAGTGGATGTGACCCGCAGCCTCGCCGGTCTCGATACGCTCGGCAAAAGTCCGTTGCCCAGTCTGCCGGAAGATGTGCTGCCCTTCATCTGGCCCAGTCGCTATTGCGAGGCGGACCGTTTCGTTTCCTTCGTATCCGGCCATTTCCAGGGGTTGGAGGGCGGCATGCTGGTCCGGGCGCTGGTCGCCTGGGTGCATGACAATCTGCGCTATGTGCCCGGCTGTTCCAGCGGAGCGACCAGCGCTGCCGACACCTTTCTTGCGCGGCAGGGCGTGTGCCGCGATTATGCTCATCTCACCGCCGCGCTGATCCGGTCACATGATATTCCCGCGCGGCTGGTTTCGGTTTATGCGCCCGGACTTGTGCCGCCCGATTTTCACGCAGTGGTGGAGGTGTGGCTGGACGATGCCTGGCATCTGGTCGACGCCACCGGGCTGGCGCCGGTCGACACCATGGTTCGCATCGCGGTCGGGCGCGATGCAACCGATATCGCCTTCATGACCATCTTCGGCACAGCGACGATGAATGCGCAATCGATCCGGGTGACGCCAGCCTGATGGCGGGCCGTTATGGCGGCGCAGCCTTCACGTCCGCCCATTGGTTGTCCGATCGTGTCCCGGATTGACTCGTCGCCCCGGAAAGGAGAATAGAACATATAGGGAACACAATGATCGAGTCGGTCCACACTCTTGCCGCCCTGCGTCGGCATATCGCGTCGCTGGACGGCGTTCCGGCGCAGGACAACGCGGCCGTGCGCGCGGCGATCGGGCATGGGGGGATCGACCGGGCACTCGGTGGGGGGCTGGCGCGGGGACGGATGCATGAACTGTTCGGCGTGACGGAGGAAGATGGCGCGGCCGCGGGTTTCGCTCTGCTCCTGTCTCGGCTGCTGGGCGGAGCGGCGCCGCTGCTCTGGTTGCGGACGGTGGCGGCCGACCGGGCCGGCGGTCATGCCTATGGGCCGGGACTGGCGGCGCTGGGGTTCGACCCGGATCGGTTGCTGATCGCCCTGATGGCGGATGACAGGATGCTGTTGCGCGGGGCTGTCGACGCGCTGCGCTGTCCGGCGCTGGGCGCGCTGCTGATCGAGGTCAGAGGGCGGGCGCCGTTGCTTGATCTGACCGCGAGTCGGCGGCTGGCGCTGGCGGCCGAGCGGTCCGGCGTCACCGCCTTGTTGCTGCGTATCGGGGCTGATCCGGTCCCCAGCGCCGCCGATACCCGCTGGCGCATCGGATCGGCGCCGTCCCGCCCGCTGCCGGGCAATGCGCCGGGGATGAGCGCGTTCGACCTGAGCCTGCTCAAACAGCGGGCGGGCCCGGATGGGCTGTGCTGGCGGCTTGTCTGGAACAATGCGGCAGGATGTTTCGAGGAGGATCGCGACGCGCGGGACGATGCGGGCCATCCGGCGTCCGGCCTGCACGCGGTTCGGCCATGAGCGCGCCCGTGGAAGGACGGCGCTATCTAGCGCTGTGGTTTCCGTTCCTGCCGTTCGATCGGCTGCGGCGGATCGGCGCGGGGGGCATGGCCGGGGGCGGCCCTGCCGCGACGGTGGAGAGCGTGCGCGGCGCGATGCGTCTGGCCGCGCTCGACCCGCAGGCGGTCGCCATCGGTTTGGCGCCGGGCATGACGCTGGCCGATGCGCGCGCGCGCGAACCCGGCCTCCTCGTCTTCGACGCCGATCCTCATGCCGATCAGGACTGGCTGGAACGGCTGTGCGACGGATGCGCCCGCTATACCCCGATCGCGATGCCCGACGCGCCTTTCGGCCTGATGCTCGACATCACCGGCTGCGCGCATCTGTGGGATGGGGAAGCGGCGTTGGCGCGCGCCGCCGCCGACCGGCTGGAGCACCACGGCCTGCATGTCCGCCAGGCATTGGCCGGCACGGCGGAGGCGGCGCATGCGCTCGCCCGTTTCCCGGTGTCCGCGCCGGATGAGGACAGCGCCGCGCGCCGTTTGCCGGTGGAGGCGTTGCGGCTGGACGAAGACCGGACGGCGGCGCTGCGCCGTGCGGGCCTGCGCTGTATCGGCGACCTTGCCGTTCGCCCCGCCGCCGTGCTGGCCGCCCGCTTTGGCGAGGAGGCGATAGCGGCGCTCCACGCTGTGCTGGGCCTTGGCCAACGGCCGCTGTCCCCCCGTCGCCCGCGCCCCGTCCTGCGGATCGAACGCCGTTTTCCCGAACCGATGGCCAGCACCGTCCATGCGCTGACCGTGCTGGAGGAGATGGCGGTCGAGGCCGGTGAGCGGCTGGCCGAACGGGGGCAGGGCGGTCGCCGGTTCGAGGCGATGTTCTTCCGCACCGATGGCCTTGCCTTTCCGCTGCGGGTGGAAACCGGCCTGCCGGTGCGGGACGCACCGGCGGTCATGCGCCTGATGCGGGAACGGATCGACGGCCTGTCCGATCCGTTAGACCCCGGTTTCGGTTTCGACATGTTGCGCCTGACGGTGCCCTGCGTCGATCCGCTCGCGCCGACGCAACTGGCGTTGGAGGGCGGCGAAGCGCGGGGACGGGACGATGCGGCGGATATCGCGGCGCTGGTCGATCGTCTGTCCATCCGTGCGGGGCGCGCGCGCATCCAGCGGCTGATGCCGCGCGATTCCCATATGCCCGAACAGGCGCAACTGGCGCTGCCCGCCGTGGAGCACCGCGCGCCGGCGCCCTGGCCGGAGCGGCCGACGGACGACCCCCCGCTGCGGCCGCTGCATCTGTTCGATCCGCCCCAGCCGATCGAGGCGGTCGCCCAGGTGCCGGACGGCCCGCCGCATCGTTTCCGCTGGCGGCGCGCCGTGCATGACGTCGTCCGCTATGAAGGCCCGGAACGGATCGCGCCGGAATGGTGGCGGGCAAAGGACGGCGCGGTCGCGGGGGACAGCGTCGGCCGCACCCGCGATTATTACCGGGTCGAAGACGCCCGTGGCCGCCGGTATTGGATATTTCGCCATGGCCTGTATGGCACCGAAACGGCGCGCCCCGGCTGGTATATACATGGCCTGTTCGCATGACGGCGCCGCATGACGATGCGCGGCATGGCGTTGAACCGGCCTTTGCGGAACTGGTCGCCGCGACCAGTTTCTCCTTCCTGCGCGGCGCGTCGGCGCCGGAGGATATGGTGCGGCGCGCGATGTTGCTGGGGCTGAAGGGGCTGGGCATCGCCGACCGGAACAGTGTGGCAGGGGTGGTGCGCGCCTGGGCCGCGCGCCGCCGGATCATCGACGCCGCGCAGGACGCCATGCTGCGCGACAAGCAGGCGCGTGATGGAACCGACGCCGTACTGACCGACGCGGAAAAGGCGGGCGGCCTGCCCGATATGCGGCTGGTGACGGGCGCGCGGCTGGTCTTTGCCGACGGGACGCCCGATATTGTGGCCTATCCCGCGACGCGGCGGGGCTGGGGACGGCTGACGCGGCTGTTGACGCGTGGCAATTTGCGGGCGGTGAAGGGGGATTGCATCCTCTATTTCGCCGACCTGCTCGCATATCTGGACGATGTGCTGCTGATCGTCCTGCCCGTTTCCACCGCGGGGGAGGAGAGGGCGCATGCCGCCCCTGTCACCTATGCTTTTGAGGAGGAAGATGAGGCGGAGCGCGGCCCCGCCGCGCGGGCGGGCCTGCGTCTGGTTCCGCCTGCGCCGCCGCGCACTGTCGCCGACACGCTGCACCGCCTGCATATCGCGGCGCCGGGACGGGTCTGGCTGGGCATCGCCCATGGCTATGGCGGGGCGGACAGGCGGCGCATGGCCCACTGGGCCGAAGTGGCGGCGGCGCAGGGCGTGCCGTTGCTTGCCACCAACGATGCGCTGTATGCGGGGGCGGACGACCGACCGTTGCATGATATCCTGACCTGCATCCGCGAAGGGACGACGATTGACAAGGCCGGCACGCGGCTTGCCGCCCATGGCGAAAGGCATTTGAAGGCGTCCGCCGAAATGGCGCGGATGCACGCCCCTCATGCCGACGCCCTGGCGCAGACGATTCGCCTGTTGTCGATGATCACTTTCGACCTTGGCCAGTTGACCTACGAATATCCGCATGAACCGGTGCCCGCAGGGTGGGAACCGCAGGCGTGGCTCGAACATCTGACCTGGGAAGCGGCCCACCGGCGGCATGGCGCAGAGTTGCCCGACAAGCTGCGCCACACGGTGACGGAGGAACTCCGTTTCATCGCGCAGCATGACTATGCCTATTATTTCCTGACCGTTCATGATGTCGTCCGCTTCGCACGGTCACAGGACCCGCCGATATTGTGCCAGGGACGCGGGTCGGCGGCGAATTCGGCGGTCTGTTTCCTGCTGGGCGTGACATCGGTCGACCCGATAGACAACGACCTGCTTTTTTCCCGGTTCATTTCCGCCGACCGGGCAGAGCCACCCGATATCGACGTCGATTTCGAGCATGAACGGCGCGAGGAGGTGATGCAGTATATCTATCGCCGCTATGGACGCCATCGTGCCGGTATCGCCGCGACGGTAATCCATTACCGGCCGCGCAGCGCCGTGCGGGAGGTGGCGAAGGCGCTGGGCCTTTCGGCGGATGTCGCGGCCCGCATGGCCGACACCATCTGGGGCAGCCATGGCGGCGGTCTGCCCGAAAAGCGGATCGTGGAGGCGGGTTTTGACCTTGCCAATCCCGAAATCGCCCGGCTGCGCGCGCTGGTGGACCAGCTGCTCCGCCAGCCCTTCCCCCGTCACCTGTCACAGCATGTCGGCGGGTTCGTGCTGACGCAGGATCGGTTGGATGAAACCGTGCCCATCCATCATGGCGCGATGGAGGGGCGCAGCTTCATCGAATGGGACAAGGACGATATCGATGCGCTGAAACTGATGAAGGTCGATGTGCTGGCGCTGGGCATGCTGACCTGCATTCGCAAGGCTTATGACTTGATGCGGCGGCATGGCCTGGGCGATCACGACCTGGAGATCGACCTCAGTTCCGACGATCCGGCCGTCTATGACATGCTGTGCCGGGGCGACAGTATCGGCGTGTTCCAGGTGGAAAGCCGCGCGCAGATCAATATGCTGCCGCGCCTCAAGCCGCGCACGCTCTATGATCTGACGATCCAGGTCGCGATCGTGCGGCCGGGGCCGATAGAAGGGGACATGGTGCATCCCTATCTGCGTCGCCGCTGTGGCGAGGAAGCGGTGGATTTCCCCAGGCCCGCTTTGCCTCACGACCCCGATGAACTGCGCCATCTGCTTGGCAGGACGTGCGGTGTGCCGCTGTTCCAGGAGCAGGCGATGAAGCTCGCCATCGTCGCAGCCGGGTTCACCGATGCGGAGGCGAACCAGTTGCGGCGGTCGATGGCGACCTTTCGCCAGGTCGGCGGCATGGACAGGTTCAGGGACAAGATGATCGGCGGCATGGTAGGGCGCGGATATGCGCCCGATTTCGCGGAGCGCTGTTATCGGCAGATCGAAGGGTTCGGCAGCTATGGTTTCCCCGAAAGCCATGCCTTGTCCTTTGCCCGGCTGGTCTATGTGTCCGCCTGGATCAAATGCCACCAGCCCGCCATCTTTGCCTGCGCGTTGCTCAATGCCCAGCCCATGGGCTTCTATGCTCCGGCCCAGATCGTCCGGGACGCGCGCGACCATGGCGTGACGGTGCGCCCCGTCGATGTGAATGCCAGCCATTGGGACACCCTGTTGGAACCGATGGATCGCCCGCGCCGGTCGGATAAGGGGGAAGGCGAGGGGCAGGCGCTCGCCCTGCGGCTGGGTCTGCGGCGGATCGAGGGTTTTCGGGAGGCGTGGGCGGCGCAGATGGTGGCGGCGCGGACCGGGGAAGGGGCGGCCGCGCCCTTCACCAGCATGGAGGATCTGGCGCGGCGGGCCGCATTGCCCGCCCGCGCGCTGCGGCTGCTCGCCGATGCCGATGCCTGCCGCTCGCTGGGGCAGGACAGGCGGGCTGCCCTGTGGGAAGCGCGGCGCATGCCGTCAGGCGAACTGCCGCTGTTCGCCGCGGCGCGCCTGCGGGGTGAGGCGGCGCGCGAACTGGGGGAGGAGGCAGATGCCATGCTGCCCGCCATGCCGCTGGCTGAGCAGGTCGTGGCTGATTATGAAATGACGCGCTTGTCGCTGAAAGGGCATCCGATGCAGTTTCTGCGTCCTTTCTTCGCGGCCGAAGGCGTGCTCAGCTGTGCGGAGGCGGGGGCCGCCCGAAACGGCGCGCGTGTCCGTGTCGCCGGTGCGGTTCTGGTGCGCCAGCGCCCCGGCAAGGGCAATGCCGTCTTCATCACGATCGAGGATGAAAGCGGCATCGCCAACATCCTGCTGTGGGCGCGGCTGTTTGAAACGCAGCGGCGCGTGGTCATAGCCAGCCGCCTGATGCTGGTGGAAGGCGAGATACAGCGCAGCAGGGAAGGGGTCGTCCACCTGATGGCCAGCCGCGTCCATGACCGAACGGCGGACCTCGCCCGCCTGTCGGACGGCGATTTGCCGGACAGTCGCGCCGATAAAGGCCCGGCCTCGTCCTTTCCGCCGCGGGCATCCGCTCACCCGCGCGATGTGCGCATTTTGCCCAGATCGCGGGATTTTCATTAGGCCGGGCCCATCGCCTGATCCCGTCCGCTCAATAATCCTTGGAATAGCGCAGGTTCGCCGACGATCCGGCATTGGTGCCGGTCTTCGACAGCAGGCTCAGCGTCTTGGACAGCGCGATTTCCAGCTGAGTGGCGGTGAAGCCGCGGGAATCGGTCAGCACTTCGACATAGATATTGTTGGAAATATGCTGTCCGACCGCCAGCGACGTGCCGCGCCCGGTCGCTTCATCGCCGCTCACGATGCCGATCCGGTCGACGCCGGACGCGCCTTGCAGCTTGCCCATCGGATTGAGCCCGCCGCTGCCGCCACGCAGCCCGTTGAGGGCGATGCCAAGCTGGATCGCCTGCGTCGCCGAAAGGTTGGCGACGTTGGACCCGAACAGGATGCGAGAGAGGATTTCATCCTGTGGCAAAGTGGGTGTGGATACGAAGCTGATGTCGGGGCGTTGCGCCGTTCCGCCTACGGCGATGCCTGCCGTCACCGCGTCGATGCGCGTTTCGGCGCGCAGCGCCAGCGTCGGGTTCATCATCTCTCCGTTGAAGGTGATGACGCCCTGCTCCAGCTCGAACTGCTTGCCCGAGAAGCTGTAACGACCGCGGATGACCTCGATTTTCCCGGTGACGCGCGGCGCCGCGGTGGTGCCGGTGACGCGCATGTCGGTTTCCCATTCGGAATCCAGCCCCATGCCGGTCACGTAAATCTCATTATCGGCGCGAACGCGGATATCGAGTTTCCAGTTGGCGGGTTTCACCGCCGCTGCCTGACGCGCCGCCTGCCGCGCGTCGAGCAGGTCGGTGCCGTCGCCCTTGCGCCGGACACCCTGCAATTCGCGGATATCGGCCCCATATTCATAGGCAATGCGATAGCGCGTTTCGGGCAGCCGCAGATCGCCCTTGATCAGCCCGCCGGCCTGGGCGCTGTTGGTGATGGCGATCGTCCCGCTGACGACGCTGGTGATCTGCTCGCTGCGGGCCAGCCGGGCGCGGTCCAGCGTGACGGCGACGTTCATCGGGAACCCGCTGTCGGCCGCCAGCCCCACCGTGCCCGACGCCTGGACCGTGCCGTCACCGGCGCGGCCGGAAAAGTCGCGAATCTCCAGCCGGTCGTTGGTGAATCGTCCGTCCAGCCGCATCTGGGTCACGCGCGTGCCGAAGGTCTCATTCTCATAGGTCAGCGCATTGGCGCGGACCAGGCCGTTGAGGCGGGGCGCGGACAATTGCCCGCTGAAATCCGCCGCGACCGCGATCGGTCCGTTCAATTGCTGGTCGGCAAGGCCAGCAAAGGAGAATAGCACGTCGGCCGGACCCGCATAGCGGATGCCGCCGCCCAGCGGGGCGGATTGCAGTTGCTCCGTCCAGCTGGCGCCTGATCCTGGCGGGCTGAGCGTCGCGACGAACCGGCCGAGCGTCGCGTTGCCGCGCCGGATGAGGCCGCGCAGGTCGCCGCCGGCGCCCGAAAGCTTGCCCTCGACGCTCATCGACACGGGGCTGGATACGGCGGTCAGGCTGGACCGGCGGAAATCGTTGATGGCAAGACGCGCCGTTGCGGTGGGGAATGCGCTGCCGCTCTGGGCGAAGTCGACCGTGCCGGTCGCCCTGCCGCCTATCCCCAGCCCCGGCGACGCCATGTTGACGATGGCAAGGTCGAAATCCTTGAAGCGAGCCTGCAGCGCCGTCCGGTCGCCGAAACGCCCGGCCAGGTCGACGCGGCCCTGCGGCAGGACCAGCGTTGCCGGTTCCAGCGCATAGCCGTCCTTGCCAACCCGGATGATCGCCGGCTTTGCCAGGCGAAAATCGACATTGCTCGCGCGGCCCTGCACCGCCACGGCATAGAGGTCTGGCCGCAGGGCGGCGTTGACAGCCACGGAAAAGGGCACGCCGCTGGAACCGTCCGCGACCAGCTGCACGCGTCCGCGCCCGCCCTGATAATCCACCTTGCCGCGCGCCTTGCGCACGACATAGGCGCCATAGGCGGCGTTCGCCATCTGAACGTCGGCGACGATGCGGGGCTGGTCGGTCAGCACCATCGACGCGGTGACGATCGCGCGGCCGATGACGATGTCGGCGTCGCCCGGCAATTTCGCGTTGCTGGCGGTGGCGTTGACGTCCACGCCCTGCGCCGCGCCGACCGCCGCGAGTCGGACGGTGCCGACGATGCCCGATCCGTTCATGGCCAGTTGCCCGGCAAAAGGGCCGGCCTGGGTCTGCTGGATGCGTCCCTGCATGTCCACGCCGGCGAAACGCGCGCGCGTGACGTCGATGGTCAGCGGCCCCTGCGCCGTGCGGATCAGCACATTGGCGAAGAAGGGACCATAAGGGGACCCGCCATTTGCCTCCAGCCGATAGCCGCCCGCTTCGCCGTTCAGCTTCGCCACGACGTCGGTCAGTTGCACGCCGACATTGGGCCGCGCCGCGCGCAGCACCGCCTGGGGCTGATCCATCGTGCCGCGCACCGACAGGGTCAGGGGACCATATTGCTTTGATGTGGCGGCGGTGTCGAATGTGATCCGGCCGTTCGTATCATAGCTGCCAGACCCGGAATGGACCGTGAAATTGGGCGCCGCGCCCTTGAGCCCGGCAAGGGTGAAGGTGCCTTCCGGTGTCATGCCGATGCGACCGGCCATGACGGCGTTGCCGCCCAGGAAATCGCGCACCGACGCATTCTCCCAACGCGCGGTGCGCACGCCGAATTTGCCCGACAGGCCGAATCCGCCCTTTGGCCCCGGCACCAGTTCTATGTCGGTGTTGAGATTGACGATGCCTACGCCGTCGATCTTGTAGTCGTTGACCCGGCCCTTCAGCGCGCCGCGATACAGCGCATTGTCGAGGTCGGCGAGCACGATCGCCGTCGCGTCGATCCGGTTGCTCTTGATCTTGAGATTGTCGCTGATCAGCTTGCCGCCCGCATAGGCGAAATCGCCGTTAACGCGCAGATTTTCGAGCAGGCCGCCGGCTGCGGCATTAAGGCCGGTCACCCGCGTCGCGGTGGCGTTTACGGGAATGCGGATGCGGTCGGTGTCGATAACCGCGCGGCCGCTGGCCTTCAGATTCTCGATCCCCGTCGCGTCGAAGGCGAGGTAGGCGGCCGACAGGTCATAGTCGATGAAGGGTGTCGCCATCGGTCCGTCAAGGATGACGGAGGCGCGGACGTCCCTGCCCTTGACCTTTTCCATGATCGCGCCGGGCGTCAGCAGCGCGGCGTTGATGCGCAGCGCGCCGAACCGGCTCTTGCCCAGATCCACCATCCCCTGTGCATCGGCGGCCAGCGCCGGGGAGCGCAGCGTGCCTTTCAGGGTCGCGCGCCGTTCGTCCAGCCCCGCGAACAGGTCCACATCCAGTTGCGGGCCGGTCAGCCGGTCGACCGTGCCGGCGAACACCAGACCGGGCCGCACCGGTCCCTTCGCGGTGAAATTGCCGTCTCGCGCGGCCAGGGCGATGTTTGCCAGTTCACCCTTGGGGCTGGTCGCGACGATCCGCCCGTTCCACGCCTGCCATGTTCCCTTGCCGTCCAGCGTGGCGGTCACGCCGTCGGTCAGCCCCGTCATCGCCGCGATTACGCCGCCCTTGGGTGCGGTCAGCGTGCCGCTCATCGCCAGCCGGTTCTGTGCGGGCACGGCGTCCAGATTCGCTTCCAGCCGGTCGCCGCTGTCCACCAGAGCATTGGCCGACAATTGCGCGCGACCGTCGGCGATATGCGCCACGCCGTCGATCGCGATCTCGCGCTTCTGGCCGATGACCGGCTTTGCCACCAGGAAGCGCGTGATTTTCAGCCGGTCGACGTCGATGTCCAGATCGGGCAGGATCGGCGCATCCGGGTCGGTGGGCGTTTCGTTGAACTGCGGACTGCGCGCGAGCACGATCAGCGGGCTTTCCAGCAGCGCCACCGACAGATGGTTGTGGATGTAGCGGAACGGTTTCCACACCACATGCACCCGGGGGCTGACCGCGAACGCCCCCTTCGGGTCGCGCAGGATCAGGTCGTGGATCACCATGTCGCTGTAGATCGACCCTTCGATCCGCCCGACCTCTATGCCCATCCCCGATTCAAGCTTCAGCGCGGCGATCTGTCCGATCAGGAAGCGTTTGCCCGGCTGGGTGTCGAGGAACAGCAGCAGCCCGGCGACCAGCACGACCAGCGCGACGACCAGCCCGGCAAGGCCGATCGCGATCTTCTGCCAGAGCGCGCGCTTTTCGCGGGGATTGGCGGCCTTGGGCGCGGTGCCCGCGTCATGGTCCCGAAACGCGGGGGGAGGGGTGTCTTCCGCCATCAGAATGCCTGCCCTATGCCGATATAGAGGGCGAATTTGGATTCGCCGGGCTGCCGGTTGATCGGCATGGCGATGTCCGCGCGGAACGGACCGAAATTGGTATAGAAACGCCCGCCCACGCCCACGCCATAACGCATGTCGGTGAATTTGGGCATGGACGCTTCATACACCTGCCCCGCATCGACGAAAGCGACGATGCCGTAATTGCCGAAGCGATATCGCCCTTCGACCGCGAATTCATTGACGGACCGGCCGCCGATCGGATCGTTCTTCACGTCCTTCGGCCCCAGTTGTTGATAGCCAAAGCCCCGCACGGAACCGCCGCCGCCCGCATAGATGCGGCGTGACGGCGCAATGTCGTCGCGGGCTATTCCAGTTATGGTGCCCAGCCGCGTGCGGGCCGCGATGACCAGGCTGTCCGATACCGGATAATAGCCCGCAAGGTCGAACGTGCCGCGCACATAGGGGGAGAAATTGCCTTGCAGCGACCCTTCCGGCGCGACGCGCAGATTGGCGCGGAAACCGCTCGTGGGATTAAGGAGGTCGTTGGACCGGTCATAGCCGATCTGCACCGGCAGTCCCCCGATGAAATAGGTCCGTCGTTTCTGCTGCGCGGTGAGCGGATCGATCGTCGTCTGTTCGTTGGTCAGCAGGATTTCCGCGCCGTAGCTGTAGGTCCAGCGCTTCTGGAAGATCGGCGTGGACTGGCGCGACCAGCCGATATTGACGCCGGCGGTATACGCTTCATAGGCGTCGTAATTCTGGTGGTGGATGGTGATGCCGGTCTGGAAACTCTTGTCCCGCTTGCCTGCGTTGGAGCGGCGGAAGGTCGCCGTCGCCCCTTGTTCCTGCGTGCCGGCGATGGCGCCCAGGATCAGCGCGCCTTCGGGCGGGAACATGTTGCGATGGGTCCATGTGCCTTCGGCGCGAAAGCCCTGGCCGGTGCCATAGCCCAGTTCCCCGGCCAGCGTGCGCGGGGGACCGGCTTCCTGATCGACATGCAGGTCGACATATTCGGTGCCGTCAGGGCCGGCCTCGCCGGTTTTGACGGGATTCACGCCCACGCTGGAAAAAAGCCCCGTCGCGACGAGCGCACGGCGCAGGTCGTCGACCTTCCGGCTGTCATAGAGCTGGCCTTGCCTGAACCGGCTGATGACCGCCATATGATCCGCGCCGAACGCCTGTTTGTCGCCGCTGGTGGTGATGCCGCGGAACGACCCGCGCGGTCCCGTATCCACAGGGAGCGTATAGTCGCCGGTCAGGGTGGCGGGGTCGAGCAATATGTCGCGGTCGCCGATCGTGGCGAAGGCATAGCCGTTTTCCGGCAGTTTGAGCGCCACATTGGCCTCCGCCGCCTCCACCGCCGTCGCGACGATGGGGTCGCCGCTGGTAAGCGTCAGGCTGTCGCGGATCAGGTTCGGCGGAAGGGTGGGACCGGCCTGAATGACGATCGCGCCGATCGCATACCGTTTGCCGGGCGTCACCGATAACACGGCCTTCAACCCGCCATCGCCGCTCTGTTCCAGCGAAGCGAGCGCGGTCCCGTCATAATAGCCCTGCGAATAGAGAAGGCGCACGGCCAGCGTTTCGTCCTGTTGCGCGCGCGCCTGCACCATGGCGGCGGTTTCCGCCTTCCCCTTGCCGTCGACCAGCGTGGACGCCCCGCGGAACTCGTCTTCCAGCCCGGTCTTGCCGAACCCTTCGATCGTGACGGTATACCGCACGTCCGGGGTCTTTTCGTCGGGATTGGCGTCGGTGGCGACCTGCAGCGGCACGGTCACGCTGTCCAGCGGCGGCAGCGGCTGCGCCAGGTCGCGGTCTTCCGCCGGATCGATGGCGGGTGGCAGCTCGGCCGGCGCTTGCGGTGAGGATGCGTCCTGCGGCATCTGCCGGTCGATCCAGCTGTCGAGGGACGGCAGCGCTCCATCGCCCTGCGGCGTGGCATCGGCCGGATCGTCACCGCGCGGCAGGCGCGCCTCGAACTGGTCGTCGGGCAGGATGGGTTCTTCGGCATCCTGCGATGGGACGGCGGGGGCGGGCGTCTGCTGTGCCTGCGCCATCAGCGGCAGGGCCAGAGGCAGGGGCAACAGCGCGATCATGGCCAGGCTCAAGGCGGGTCGTGCGCGTCCTGTCCCCATGAAATCCGTCGGCCCCTTTCCATCCGCTGCCCTGCGGCAGGAACTGCCAATACGCTCGGCCGCCTGCATCGGTTCCACTTGCGTCACGTTTCGTCGATCCCCGCCGCATGGGGGGCAAGCCTGCCCACCCGCTTCTGACACGCCCTGTTATCAGATGATTCCTTCCGGGCGAACAATCGTTTAAGGTCGGCGGTACATGACCCTTGCCCTTAACATATCCCGGTCGATCCTGGGCCAGCCCTGGCGCTGGCGCGGTGGTGGAGCGGACGCGCGCGATCCGGGCTATCGCCCCGATGATCTTGTCACCCAGCTGCTGCTCGCGCGCGGATGCCCGCGCGAGGCGGTTGAGGCGCACCGGCGTCCTACCATCCGCGACTTCATGCCCGACCCCAGCCTGTTTCGCGACATGGATGCCGCCGCCGCGCGTCTGGCGGATGCGGTGGAACGGGGCGAAGATGTCCGTATTTTCGGCGATTATGACGTGGACGGCGCCACCAGCGCGGCGCTGCTCATCCGTCTGCTGCGTGACCTGGGGCTGCGCGCCCGCCCCTATATCCCCGACCGGCTGATGGAGGGCTATGGTCCGTCCGGCGAAGCACTGGTGCGTCTGGCGGGAGAGGGGGCGAGCCTGATCGTCACGGTCGATTGCGGCGCGCAGGCGTTCGACGCCCTGGACATGGCGCATGAGGCGGGTGTCGACGTCATCGTCGTTGATCATCACAAATGCGCGGCACAGCTTCCCCCCGCGCTGGCGCTCGTCAATCCCAACCGGCTGGATGAGGGGGAAGAAGCGGCGCGTCACGGCCATCTGGCGGCGGTCGGCGTCGCCTTCCTGCTCGGCGCGGCGCTTGTGCGCGTCCTGCGCGGTCGCGGCTGGTTCGCCGGGCGGCCCGAGCCACGTCTGATGGACATGCTGGATATCGTCGCGCTGGGCACGGTGGCTGACGTCGCCCAGCTGCGCGGGCTCAACCGCGCGTTCGTCGCGCAGGGGCTGAAGGTGATGGCGGGGCGCGGCAATATCGGCCTATCGGCGTTGATGGACGCCAGCCGCCTGACACGCGCGCCGCTCTGCCATGATCTTGGCTTTGCGCTTGGCCCGCGCATCAATGCGGGCGGACGCGTGGGCAAGGCCGATCTGGGCGTGCGTCTGCTCACCACGCAGGACCCGGTCGAGGCCGCCGCCATCGCCGCCGAACTCGACCGCCTGAACGAGGAACGGCGCGGGATCGAGGCGCAGGTGCAGGAGGAGGCAGAGGCGCTGCTCGCCGCGCAGGGCAATCGTGCCGTGGCGCTGGTTGCCGGACAGGGCTGGCATCCCGGCGTGATCGGCATCGTCGCGGGGCGGCTGAAGGAAAAGGCCGGGCGACCCGCCATCGTCGTCGCGCTGGACGCCGACGGGGTCGGCAAGGGGTCGGGCCGGTCGATATCGGGCGTCGATCTGGGCGCTGCCGTGCTGGCCGCGAAGGACAGCGGCCTGCTGGTGGCGGGGGGCGGGCATGCGATGGCCGCCGGCCTGACGGTCGCCGCCGGCCAGGTGGATGCGTTGGCCGATTTCCTGGACGACCGTCTCGCCCACGCCGTGGCGCGGGCACGCGACGACCGTGCGCTGCTGATCGATGCGGTGCTGGCGCCGGCCGGAGTCAATCCCGATTTCGTGGCCGCGATCGAAGGCGGCGGCCCTTATGGCGTCGGCTGGCCCGCGCCGCTGATCGCTGCCGGGCCGATGCGTGTGGTCAGGGCGGACGTCGTGGGCAACGGCCATTTGCGCGCGATCATGGCAGGGGACGATGGCCGGTCGATCAAGACCATTGCCTTTCGTCAGGCGGACAGCGCTCTGGGCCAGGCGATCTTGGGCGCGCCGCGCGACCGCCGGCTGTGGGTCGCCGGACGCGCCAAGATCGACGACTGGGGAAGCCGCCCCGCCGCCGAACTGCATCTGGAGGATGCGGCCTGGGCGGAATGATGCCGCGCAAATTCGCAAGCGAGGGCTTGACCAGCGCCGCTTCCCCTCCTAATGCGCCCTTCGCTTCGCATGCTGCCTCGCTGCATGTGCATGGCCCCTTCGTCTAGCGGTTAGGACGCGGCCCTTTCACGGCTGAAACACGGGTTCGATTCCCGTAGGGGTCACCATCTAATTTATTGATATTATTGAATTATTTTCCTCCGTGGAAAAATGTCCCGTGGAGGGCGCCGAAAACCGCGCTTTTCCGTGGAAAATTAAATCCACGACGCCTTCCATGGAAAAATTCCTCCCGATCAGACGCTCAGTGCCGTTGCGCTGAACAGCTGGTTGAGCTGGACCGCCTCGCGGTGATGATCCGCCCCGTCAATCCGCCTGGCGTAGCAACGAAACACCGTCCTGGGATCGACGTGGCCCAGCTGCCGCGAGATATAGGCAGGATTGACCCCCGCCCATCAGCGCGACCGTGGTGGATGTGTGCCGGGTCTGCTTCGCGTCGCGCCGGCGAAGGCCCAAAGCCTCGAGCGCCGGATGGAAATAGAGCTTGCGCTGGTCCTGCACGTCCGGCCAGGGCTGTCCGCTGACGGGATTGAGAAAGATCGGCGTGTCGAAGCCGTTCGTCCCGCTAAACCGCTTCTGCCGCTCCAGCACCGCGATCATGCCGTCGCTCAGGTCGACGTCGCGTTCGACAGCGGTCTTGGTGCCCTTCACCTCACCGCGGACACGGGCACGCCGAACCCGGATTGTCCGGTGGTTCCAGTCGATGTCGTTCCATTGCATCGCGATCTGCTCGCTTGGGCGCACGCCCGTGCCGAAGACGAACATATACCAGTTCCACACCTGCTCCGGTGCATGATCGCGGGAATGCCTCGGGCAATGTTCAGGACAAAGCTGGCGACATCGATGCTCCCGATCGCTGCGATTTTGGCCGACGGGGACATCATGCTGACGAGGGGATATGGACGAAAGCGTTCGGCAGTGACGCGGCATTCTCGCTTTATCAACTGTTGATAAGATGCTATCCTCTGTCGTGATTAGAGACCATGGCATGATCAGTGCAGACCTCGGGCCACAGTTAGAGCAATTCGTCTCAAGTCTCGTCGCAACGGGGCGCTATAATTCGAAAAGCGAGGTTTTGCGCGAAGGTGTCCGATTGATCCATGATCGGGAAACCCGTCTGGCCGCTATGGATGCCTCTATCGCCCGTGGCCTTGCCGATGCGGACGCTGGTCGAACCACATCAGCCGAGAATGTCTTTGATCGACTGGAAGCAAAATACCGTGCGCTGGATGCCACCGATAAATGATCGTCCATCTGACGGCTGAAGCGGAGTATGATCTTGAGGCGATTGGCGATTATATCGCGGGTGATAATCCAGCGCGGGCGCTGATCTTTCTACAGGAACTGGGTACAAAGTGCCTTGGTCTGGCTGATATGCCGGAACGCTTTCCGCTTGTCCCGCGCTATGAGGCAGCAGGTGTACGACGGCGTGTTCATCGGGATTATTTGATATTTTACAGGGTCGAAGGGGAGAAAGTGGTCATTTTTCATATTCTTCATGATGCACCAAACTATAGTGCGACCCTCTTTCCGTCCTGAACCGCTGACATCCCAGTTACTCGCGGGCTTAATGAAGCCTCCCGATAGCTGCCCTTGTTTACCGCCTGTTTGATCGAAAGAACCGCGGCAAAGGAAAACTCAATGGCTCAGTCCGGATCGATCCGTGTCGTCTCAAAGCGCAAGGGCGGGATCGCCGCAGCCGCTCACGAGACCCTCATTGACGCGGATCGCAACAATCCGCTGCTGGGCAACCGGCATATTCTGCGTAATCATCGCGATGCGAAGGAACGTGCCCAGGTCATCGCCGCACACGGCCATGACCTCGCGATTGACCTTGCGAACCACGGCCCGATCGACCGGCTGCTGGATCAACTCGCTGAGCGCGTACGCAGCGGCGAGCATATCGCCCTCGCTTGCTGGTGCAGCCCGCGTCCCTGCCACGCAGATCGCTATGCCGCGATCATCGCCGAACGAGCGGGGCTTCCAATCCCGCAGGCAATCGAACCTGGTCTCTTCGCCGCCCAACAAGATATCTGATCAGACGCTAAGTCAAGAATGCCGACATCTCGGACGTTCAGGCTCCCGAACCTGCTGCCGAGACCCGCCGTTCATTCACATGCCAAGGACATATGCGCGCAATGTCTACCATGGGCTTCGTGTGCCCCGACTTTGATTGTTTGGTTTATGATAGCTAGCAGGCCGATGCGAATGTTAGGAAGCACAGGACATTGCAGTGGAGCGCGAAAATTACCTTTCGGAAGGAATTGGAGGCTGCTGGATGACTGGACGAAAAAAGAAGGCGGGAGCCAAGGATCGCCTGAACCATAAACGGAGTGGCAGGCTACACAAGGAGGCTGAGGTTCTGACCAAAGCCGTCGACGTGTTCGGGTCCCTCGAGGCTGCCGAACGCTTCCTAGATGAGCCGGCCATGGCATTGGATCGGCAGCGCCAATCGATTTACTATCAACGCCCGCTGGCGCCGAACTCGTCGAACGCCATCTCGCCTGCTTAGACTTCGGCGTCTATACGTGATGTGGCGATTGAGGCGATGAGCTCTGGAATCGTCGCCAGAGCCGCCGTTCCAGAACGATAGGTCGAACGGCAGCTTTTGTCAGGAGCTGAGGTTCAGCGGTTGCCTGACCGGTATCGCAGAACAGCAAAAAGTGACCGCGAGGAGAACGTCCGGTCTGCGGTGGCCTTCTGTGAAAGGCGGTAATTCCTACGCCAACCAATTTACACGCTCAGATTGTAGGATCTCATCCGCAAGACATGTTTCATCCTTGAACGCGGTAGCTTGCAGCGCGGTGAAGCGGATAGATTGCAGGCCGATACAACCCAGTGCGCTTGTCAGATAGGGGGTCAACAGATCGGGCTGGTTCGCTCCTTCCCCTTCGAAGACGCCGCCGGACGCGATCGCAACGAACACAGGCCTATCCGCAAGCGCACCGACTTTGCCAGTTGACGTTGGGATGATCGTGCGTCCGACACGAAGCACCTGGTCGATCCAGGCCTTCAGCACGGAAGGTATCGTGAAATTGTGCATCGGGGTGCCGATCACGATGATGTCAGCCGCTTCCAGTTCGGTGATGAGTTCTTCCGAAAGTCTGTGCGCGCCGGCACTCGCAGCGCCGGCGGCGGCTGGCGAAGAAAGGCTTTCCGCATAATCCGTCGCGGTGTGCGGAATGGGATGCAGTCCCAGATCGCGGCGGATGACCGTCGTCGGACCGGGACCATCCTGAAGCTGGGCGGTAATCGCAGCAGACAGCCGTCGGCTGTAAGAAGCCGGGCGGGAGCTGCAGTCGATATGAAGAATGTTCATGCGGTTGCTCCGAAAAATTTGGGGGCGCAGGAAGATTTGCTGATCCCGGCAGACAAGTGAGGTGGACCGGCCACAGGCGCTGCGGCCGGCCAATGCGCTCAGACGTCCACGGTGATTCCGGGACGTCCTGCAGCAAGCGCAGCCTCTCGAACAGCTTCGGGCGGGTAGATGAAGACCGAGTTGATCGCATGTTTGATCGGCTTCGTCGCCACTCCGCTCGACATGACTTCGCGGTCCCAGCCTTCGCAGAACACCGCGCCCCATGGGCCAAGATCGAGACAGGTGACATAGCGTTCCTGCGTATAAGCCAGTGTCTGCTGGCCGAGCAGATCCGCAGCGGCATTATGCCCGGAGAACCGCCCCAGCGGTATGGCGTGCTGGCAGCACATCAGGGTCTGATGCCCAAGGCCGTCAGTGTTGGCGCAGGCCGTGTCGCCCGTCGCGAAGATTGCGGGATGGCCGGGTATGCGCAGATCCTCCTCGACCAGAAACCGGCCGAGTGCGTCGCGGGGTGCGTCGATCTGTTCGGTCAGGGACGAAGCACGCAAGCCCCCGGTCCAGATCACTGTGGCGCTGGCGATGTGGGTTCCGTCGTCCAGCGTGACGCCGCCGGCATCGACAGCCGTAACCGAACGGCCAAGGACCAGTTCGACGCCAAGCTCGCCAAGCGCCTGCTCGATCACGGGCCGGGGGCCGGGTCCAAGGTCCGGGCCGATCTCGGCGGCTCGCTCTACCACGACGACGCGAACAGCAGCATCCGCGCCCAGGACAGAGCGCATACGCGCGGGCATTTCGGCGGCGGTTTCGATGCCGGTGAACCCGCCGCCCGCGATCACGACCGTATCCCGTTCGGCCGAGGGCGGCCTGTCGGCAAGGCGATGGACATGCTGCCACAACTGATCCGCCTCGTGCCGCTGATCCACGCTCAGCGCATGGTCGGCAAGGCCCGGGATCGGCGGATGGATGACCCGGCTGCCCGCAGCCAGGATCAGCCGGTCATAGGTTAGCATTTCGCGCTCGCCGGACGAACGGATGACGATGATCGCGGATGCCTCCGCGTCGATCTGGCGCACGAAGCCGTCGATGAAACGTACATTGGTGACGTCGAACAAGGCTTCGAGCGGCGCTCCCATCTGAGCGGGATTATCCTCATAGAGGCGCGGCCGCAGGGTCAGGATCGGCTCCGGCGCGACGAGAACTATGTCGATAGCGTCTTCAGCGTCGCATTCGGCGCGCAACCGTGCGGCGGCGAGCGCCGACATGGTCCCGGCGAACCCTGCGCCGATGATGATAATGGTCTTTCGCATCTGCTACTCCTTCTTCATGCTGAGGGCGTGACTCTCCGGTCGCGGAGCAACGTCCACGGACCGAAGGCCGTCAGTTTCCAAGTTCAGACTTCGCGCGACTTCCGGTGCGCCTTTTTCACCGCCGCGATACGATCGGCATGTCTTGCTGCACTGCGATCCCGGATCCAGGATGCGACGTTCGCGTCAAATTCGGGAGGCCGGCGCACGCCCGAAGACAGGCTGGCCAGCGAGGTTCGGGCCAGTTCCGCGCGCATCCGGTTTTCGGCGCGGATCATCACCGCATGAATGCCGCAGACCCGGCCGACCGACCAGTCCGGCGGCGAACCGCCGAACAGCGCACAGCCCCTGCGCACTTCCTTGCAATCGAACAGGCGCCGGGCGCCTTCGATGGCATCGACCACGTCAAGGACGGTGATGGCGTCTGCCGGGCGAGCGAGCGCATAGCCACCGGCGATCCCGTCCTTCGCATCGACGATGCCCGCCTTTTCGAGGCGCGGCATGATCTTGGCGAGCATAGCGGACGGAACGCCCTGCAGTTCGGCGAGATCCCGGCTGCTGGCGCGCTCTACATCCTGTGTCGCCAGCCAGAGCAGGCAATGCAGGCCATATTCGACCGTAGCGCCATAGAGGCTCACGACGCCCCTGCCGGATTCGCCTTGGGATGTGTGCCCGGCAATGGGTTCAAGCGAAGTTCTGTTCATAACGCCGCCTATACAGGTCCGCGTTATGAGGCGGATAGGACCAGAAGATCAGGAAGTGCGTGTACCACCGCCCAAATGGCGTTCGAGCAGGCTCTGGAGACGCGACACGGCCTCGGTCAGCCGATGTTCGGGCGTTGTCGTGACGCTTAGCAACAAGCCCGACCGGGATGGCGAGGAGGCATCGAACCACAGCGACAAAGGTGAAGGCGAGAGGCCAAAAGCGGCCGCCTCGCGCACGACCTGCACATCGTCCGATCCATCCGGCAGACCGAGCAACATCGCGAGCCCGGCGGATCGCACTGGCAGGCCCACCCCCTCCAGCAGCGGCCGGATCGCATCACGGCGGCCTGCATAGGTGCGTTTCGATCGACGCAGATGCCGCAGATAATGCCCCTCCCGCATGAACTCCGCCGTAGCGAGCTGCACTGCGGGTCCAGGGGCCGGGGCAAGACAGGTCGCGAAATCAGCAATGCGCGCGGCGACCGCAGGCGGCGCCACGATGAAACCGAGGCGCAACGTGGGGCTGATCGTCTTGCTGAAGGAACCGATATGAATCACGCGCCCTGCGCGATCCAGCGAGGCCAGCGCGGGTGCCGCGCGCCCCTCCAGCTGCAGTTCGCCCAGATAGTCGTCCTCGATGACCCACGCGCCGGTCTGCGCTGCCCAGTCGAGCAGCGCCAGCCTGCGCTGGAGCGACAGCGTCGGCCCCAGCGGCGCCTGCTGTCCGGGCGTGACGACGGCCAATGCGGCGTCGGGCGCATGGTTCGCGCCATAGGTCACCTCGATGCCCGCGTCATCGACCGGCACGGCGATGGTGGTGATCCCCGCGAGCTGGAGTGCGCTCCGCGTGAGCGGGAAGCCGGGATTTTCGACCCATGCGGATCGGCCGTGGAGGCCCAACGCGTGCAGGACCAGGCCCAGGCCGCCGCTAAAGCCCGCCGTGATGACGATCTGGGACGGCTGACATGCGATCGACCGCGAGATCGCCAGATGCGCGGCGATCTCGCGTCGCAGTTCTGCTTCGCCGCACGGATCGGGATAGGTCAGCGCCGATAATTCGGCCCGCGCCGTTCTCGTCCTGATCTGGGCGAACAGTTTTGCCGGGAAGCAGTCCTGCGACGGCACACCCATCTGAAAAATCGCCTGCCCGGTCGAAAAATCCCGGTACATCTGCGCCAGATCGCTGAGCGGCACGGGCGCCATGGCCTGCGCGTCAGCCAATGGCCGGTCAGCGACGCGCGTTCCGGTCACACGGGACGATATGATGAGTTGCGCGTCGAGCAGACGTTCATAGGCCGCGCGCACCGTTCCTCGCGCGACGCCGAGTTGTGCGGCAAGATCGCGCCATGACGGTAAACGGGAACCCGGTATGAGCACGCCGGAGACGATGGCCCGTTCAATCCCGCGCCGGATTTGCTCGGCCAAAGGCGTTCTGGTGGTTCGATCGATATGAAGGTCGAGAATCGCAGCCATACTTCATGGTACACATGAATTGTGTCAACGGCGGAGCAAAAGTCGGCCATTCGGCGGCGTAAAACCAGGCCACGGTGTTACATGCCGGGGGGAGTGGCGTGAGGGCGTAGCCCGAAGGCCACTCCCCCCGGCATTGGCTTGATTTTCA
>JBFWMJ010000002.1:0-89974 GCA_050251675.1 Sphingobium sp. | reverse complement strand
CTGCGACAGCTGCCGCTTCATGTCGCGCACCGCCGATTCGCCGTTCAGCACGCCCGCCGTCGAATAATCGGCCCCCTTGGCGCTGGCGGTGTTGAGCGCCTTCATCAGCGTGTTGTACGCGTCGACAAACTCCACCACCAGGTCGCGCATCGACAGGGTCGGTTCCGTGCTCGCCAGCGTGACCAGCGTGCCGGGCGCCGCCTTGTTGAGATCGATACGCAGATGGGCGATGGCGGTGTCGACGGTGTTGGTGCTGTAATGCTGCTCCACGCCGTCGATGCTGATGATCGCATCCGCCGGATCGGCCAGCGACTGCATGCCGGGGCCGGGGAAGGCGAATCTGGCGAGGTCATCGCCGCTGATGCTGATCATCGTCATGTCGTTGGCGGCGCCGGTCGGCCCCTTCATCACCAGCCGGGTGCCCTGATTGTCTGTAACGACCGAAGCGGTGACGCCAAGGCCCGCATCGTTGATCGCGCCGGCCAGCCCCGCATAGCTGTTATTGGCCGACGTGATCGTGATCGCCGCGCTCTGTCCGCCCACCGTCAGGGTCAGCACGCCTTCGCCCACCGTGCTGGTCGGGCTGGCCGGCGCGGCCGGATCGATCACTGACGCCACGGTGCGGGCCGAAGCAAGCTGCTTCACCTCGATCTGGGCGGGCAGGCCGCGCGGCACGCCGCCGGGCAACAGGCTGACCGCGGCGATGCCGGGGTCATTGGAGGCCGGCGTGCCGGAAAAGCCGGTGCCCGACAGCAGGCTGCCGAGCGCATCGGCAAAGGTGTCGAGCGAAGCGGAGGCCGAGGCAAGGGCGGAAATGCGCGCATTGTTGAGCGACTGGCGGCTGCCGATCGCAGATTCCTTGGGGTTGCGCACGGCGCTGACCAGACTGGACACCAGCGCGCCGGTATCGATACCGGACCCGATGCCCAGAGCGGTCGAAATGCTGCTGCTTATCGAGGTCATGCGCCGTCCTTTCAGGGGGATAGAACGGCCGTAGCGACAAGAGCTTTAGGAAAGATTTTCAGCGGGATGCAAACACCAGCGCAGAGCAGGGTCAGGCCGGGACTGACAGGATATGGCCGGCTGTGCCGTGACTGACCCGCGCCTGCGCGGCCCGCGCGACCCAGGCATGTCCGGCAATCATCCGGGCCAGCGCTGCGGCATCACCGCCCGCGTCTCCGCCGGCCGGGAATGGCGACGGCGTTATGACGGGCGTGGGCAGCATGGCGTCGATCTCCCCCATGGCATGGTCGAGAGCAGCGATAGTCCCCGAACGCAGACCGGCGATGATCCCGGCGATGCGGGCATGCACGCGCGCATGTTCGGCCGCACCCGCGCTATCGTGATCGATGGACGCGCCCGCCCTGACCGGGGCGGCAGCGCGGGGATGCCGACGGGTATCGCGCCAGCCCGGCGGTTCCCGGTCCGCCGCCTCACCGTCCGCCGCCGCACCGTCCGCCGGCAGAGACGGGACGACCGGTTGAACGGGCGGCAGCGCGACAGACGCCCGCGCGGCGGCCCGGCCGACCGGCGGCATCGCGCTTCGTGAAAAATACGCGTTCATGACCCCGCCGATAAGCAGGCCCCCATGAACAGAATACGGACGATCGGTCCTAAGCTTTAATTCACCATGCGGCGGTCATCGGGCCGGGTCATGGTCGGACCTTTTTGCCGTCGGCATCGAACCGCAATTCTTCGGGGACGGTGATGAACGGGCGGTCCATTTCGCTGGCCATGCGGTTTTCGACACGGAAGACGAAGGCCAGGACGGTCGCCACCGCCATATATAACCCTTCGTCGACAATCTGACCCGCCCGTGAGGTGAAATAGACCGCGCGCGCCAGTTCGGGATATTGCAATGTCGGCACCCCCTGCCGATCGGCCAGTTCGCGGATCGCCGCCGCAATGGCGTCGCGCCCGCGCGCGACCACCACCGGCGCGCCGTCGATCCCCGGCCGGTAACGAAGCGCGACGGCGAAATGGGTGGGATTGGTCAGGATCACGGTCGCTTCCGCCACCGCCTTGCGGGTCGATCCGTTCATGACCTCGAACTGCTTGCGGCGAATCTGTCCCTTCAGTTCGGGCGACCCTTCGCTTTCCTTGTTCTCGTCCTTGATGTCCTGCTTGCTCATCGCCAGCCTTTTGCCCCGCTGGAGGATCTGCGCGGGCACGTCGATGCCGGCGATCACGAACAGTCCGCATGCCATGACCAGGCACAGGGTGATGAATATGCCGCCCAGTTCGCTCATCGCCGGCGCCACGCCCGCCTTGCCCAGCCCGACGATGGCGGTCAGCCGGTCCCAGATCAGCCATATGCCGAGCGCGCCGAGCAGCCCGACCTTGGCGATCGACTTCACCAGTTCCAGCAGGCCGTGCGTCCCGAACATCCGCTTTAGCCCGGCGGCGGGATTCATCTTCGACGCCTTGGGCGCGAAGGCGCCGGGGCGGAAACCCAGCGACCCCAGCATCGCCGGCGCGCCGACCGCCGCGATCAGCGTCGCGAGCAGGACGCCGCCCACCGGCAGGGCGATGTCCGCCAGCAGACCGGCGCCCCGCGTCGCGGGCGAAAACCCGGTGATATCGTCCCGCCCGAACCGCAGGGCGCTGGTCAACATGGTCGCCAGCGCTTCCACCACCGCCGGGCCGATGATGGCCAGACAGCCGATGCCGGCCATGACCACCAGCGCGGTGCCCAGTTCGCGCGACTGCAATATGTCGCCCTTTTTGGCAGCGTCCTGCAGTTTTTTCGGGGTCGGCTTTTCGGTCTTTTCGCCGCCGCCATTCGATTCGCCCGCCATGGCGTCAATGCCCTTCCGACAGGCTCTGCGCCTGATCCAGCCCAGCCCGGAGCGATGCGGCGATGCCTTCGCCCATCACCGGCGCGGCGATGGCGAGGAGGATCAAGCCGGCCATGACCGCAACCGGCATGCCGACCGCGAACAGGTTGAGCGAAGGCGCCGTGCGGGCCAGCATGCCCATCACGATCTGGACCAGCACCAGCGCGAAGCCGACCGGCAGAGCGATGGTGACGCCCGCGCCCAGCAGCGCGCCGCCGAACCGGATCAGGTGCCATATCGCGTCGTTGCTGATCATCGGCCCGCCGGGGGGCAGCGCCTGATAGCTTTGCACGATGAACGACACCAGCATCAGATGCCCGTCCATCGCCAGCAGCAGGAAGGTCGAAAGGATCGACAGGAACTGGCCGACCCCCTGGGTCGATGATCCCGATTGCGGGTCGACCATGGCGGCAAAGCCCAGCCCCATGGCGTTGGCGATGGTTTCGCCCGCGACCAGCGCCGCCGCATAGCCGATCTGCACGGCAAAGCCCATGGCCAGCCCGGCCAGCACTTCGCCCGCGACCAGCATGACGCCTTCAAAACTGGCGATGCCCTCTGCGGGCAGCCGGATCGGCACGCTGTTCAGCGCGGCGAGGCCGAGCGCCAGCGACAGGATGATCCGCAAATGCAGCGGCACGGCGGGCGCGCCGAATATGGGCGCGGCGATGAAGGCGGCGCCCGGCCGGATCATGGCGATCAGCAGCACCCAAAGCTGCCCTTCGACACCGGCGAAGCCGGGAGCGATCATCGCGCGCCGCTCATTGCAGGAGGTCCGGTATCCGATCGAATATCTCACGGGTGAAATCGGCGATCAGCACCATCATCGATCCGCCGAAAAGGGCGAGCATGGCGCCCACGACCAGAAGCTTGGGGATGAAGGACAGCGTCTGCTCGTTAATCGACGTCGCCGCCTGCACCATGCCGATGACGACGCCCGCGATCAGCGCCGGGAGCAGCACCGGCGCGGCCGCCAGCGCCGTGATCCACAGCGCCTGCTGGGCAAGGCCCACGAAGAAGTCGGCGTTTTCCATCGGCCCCTCTACCGTCCCGCCGGGCGGATGCGGTTCATGTCGCGAACGACCCGGCGAGCGACCCCATGGTCAGCGCCCAGCCGTCGACCAGCACGAACAGCAACAGTTTGAACGGCATGGAGATGATCGTCGGAGACAGCATCATCATGCCCAGCGCCATCAGGGTCGACGCGACCACCAGATCGATGATCAGGAACGGCAGGAAGATCATGAACCCGATCTGGAACGCGGTCTTCAACTCGCTGGTCACGAAGGCGGGCAGCAGGATGGAGAAGGGCACGTCGGCGGGCGAGCGGAAGGCCGGCGCCTCGGCCAGATCGGAAAACAGCTTGAGGTCGCTTTCGCGGGTCTGGTTGGTCATGAAACCGTGCAGCACCTTGCCCGACCGGCCGACCGCTTCCTCGATCGAGATTTCCCCCTTGCCATAGGGGTCGAACGCCTGCCCGTTGATCTGGTCGATCGCCGGCCGCATCACGAACAGCGAGAGGAAGAGGGCAAGCCCGACCAGCACCTGATTGGGCGGTGTCTGTTGCAGGCCCAGCGCCTGCCGCAGCAGCGAGAGGACGATGATGATGCGGGTGAAGCTGGTCATCATGAGCACGAGCGAGGGCAGCACCGTCAGCAGGCTCATCAGGATGAGGATCTGCAAGGACAGCGACAGCGGCCGGCCGTCACCCGAAATCGCGCCCATCGCCCGCGTCAGCGCGCCGCCATTATCAACCGGCACCGCCTGGGCGAAGGCGGGTTCAGCAACGATCATCAGGCCGACAAGGCAAATGATCGCCGGAAAGGCCCAGCGCATCGACGCCCGCGACGCCGCGATGATCGCCTGACCGACAGCGCCGCGCGCCAGAGGCGCACGGTCAATAGACGCGCGCACGGGCATCGCCTTCCGCGATCTTCTCGATCCGGCCGCGGGTGACGGAGATCAGCAGCTTCCTGCCCTCGAATTCCACCACCGCCAGCTTGCCGGCGGTGCCCATCGGCACCGCTTCGAGCAGCTTGAGCGCGCGGTCGCCCTGCACGCTCATCATGCCTGGCTGATATTTGCGCCACAGCCACAGCGCGCCGAACGCCATGCCGCCGACCATCGGCAGCAGGATCAGCAGTTTGACGAAATACCAGACCATGCCCCGCCGCCCCTATCCGCGCCGTTCGGCGCCGGCGAGGCGCGTTTCGGTGGCGGCGATATCGACGATGCGAATGGCGTAGCGGCCGTTGACGGTCACCACCTCGCCCCGGGCGATCAGCGCGCCGTTGACCATGATGTCCAGCAGATCGTCGGCCTGGCGGTCCAGTTCGACGATGCGGCCTTCGGTCAGGTCCATGACCTCCGCCAGACGCAGTGACGTCGACCCCACCTCCACCGACATGCGCACGGGAATGTCGGCCAGCAGCCTGAACTGGCGGTTGCCGGCCATGCGGCTGACGCCGTCTTCGTTCCTGGCCTCGATACGGGGCGCTTCGGTCATGTCGCTCATTGGTCAGGTTCCTGTGCAAGCTTTTCGATCTGGAAGGCGGCGCGTCCGTCCTGTTCGCCGATCGTGCCATGGGCGACGATGCGGTCTCCCACGATCAGGGGCAGGTTGCGGGCGATCGTGACGGGAATGATGTCGCCGACCTTCAATTGCAGGAGATCGGCGAGCGAAAGATGAGGGCGGGCCAGCACGGTGCGCGCGGGCAAGCGAATATCGCGCATGCGCCGGGCCACCCGGTCCCGCCACGCCGGGTCGACATCATCCTCGCCGCTGCCCTGCGGTTTGGCGCCGGTCAACGCGTCCACCCCCCGCAGCGCGGAGAGGGGGAAGAGGATATCGATCGGCCATGACCGGTCGCGGGTCAGCGACAGAGTAAAGCGCTGGAGCAGCATCTGGTCGGTCGGCTGGGCGGCGGATGCGAAGCCGAGGCCGGTTTCCCGCATGACGAGGGCCGCGTCCAGCGGCACCATATCCCGCCATATATCCACCAGCCGGGCGATGAGCGAGTCGGCCAGACGAGCGATCAGCCGGTCTTCGGTCGGCGTGAATTCGCCGCGCGCCGGCAGGGGGCGGTCACCGGCCCCGCCATAGAAATAGTCGACCAGGGTGGAGATCATCGGCGCGTCCATCCGCACCAGCACCTGGCCCTTGAGCGGCTGAAGGCGGTAGCCGGAGATGCTGGTGAAAGCGGGCAACTGATCCGCCCAATGAGCAAAAGCGACGACCTCGCCCGCGTGGCTTTCCACATGCGGGCGCACGCCCGAAATCGGTTCGATCAGCGCGCGAATGCGCCGGCCGAGCTGTTCGCCCAGCCGGTCCAGCCCCGACAGCATCACCGGCGCCTGCGGTTCCCCACGTCCAAAGACACAGGATTGAACGTCGTCCATGAAAGTCCCCCGCCGGATCGCAAGGGGATGTCCCGGCGTTCAGGCAGGGCTATTCAATAACGAATCTGGTTAAATATCCGTAAACCATAAGGTGAACCGACCACGCGCCCTGACGTCCGGCCCGTCGTTTCGCATCCCCGCCGCCTGCGCAGAACGGGGGCGATCGCGCATCACTGGATCACGAAATTCGTGAAATAGACATTGTCGACGCCGCCATAACCGGTTTTCTGTTTCAGGGCATCGTTGATGACGGTCCTGATCTTCGCCTGCAATGCCTGCTTGCCTTCCGGTGTGGCCAGCATGGTTTCGGGCTGCTGGGCCAGCAGCATCAGCACCTGACTGCGAATCGCCATTTCGTGCGTCCTGATCGCATCGATCACGCGCATGTCGTAATAGGTGGATACCGCGATCGATATCTGGGCAAAGGCGTCCGTATCCGTCATGTTCGACGTGAAGGGGGCCTGCATCTGGAAATAGGTCGCCTGATAGGCGGACGGATTGGCGGGCGCGGGCAGGTCGATACCCTTGCCGGGACGGTCGCCGGGCGCGGCGCCGCTGCCGCCCTGTCCGCCGCCACGCGTCTTGGCCACATCCTCGGCATTTTCGCCCGCGGGCACCAGCACCGGCTTGCGCGGATCGTCGCCGGGGACGGTTTCCTTCGGCGTGAAAAAGCCGGCCGCATATAATCCGCCGCCCGCGCCCACGCCGCCGACACCCATGGCTAGGACCAGCAGCACAAGCATTTTCATGCCGCCCTTCTTCCTGGCCTTCGGCTCATCACTCATCGTTCACGTCCCCCAATGCCCCGCCGTCACGCATAGCGCGCGCGCGCCATGTCGCGGCGCGGGCCGCCGCCCGTCATCTCTCGCGCGTCCACCGGATCAGAAACGGACGGACCCGCCCCATCTTTACCGCCCGGCGCAAAATTTTCCCGCGCCCGCCAGCGATCCTGTTCCGCCGACTGGCCCGTGCCCGCCCATGCGCCGTCATTCCGTCCACCGTCACTCCGTCCGCCATCCTCTTGCCGAGGACCGGCCGGAGGATGGCCAGGCGCATTCTGGCTATCTCTGGACGGCGGCGGCGCCACGTTTTCGGCAAGATGCGCCGATCGTTCGATCCTGAGGTCCGCGATACGCATCGCCACCAGCCCCGCGTCGAGGCGCAGGCGATCGCCGTCCTGACGCAAGGCCGTCTCGGCGGCGGCGGTGGCGACGGTCAGGCTGACCGACATGCCCTGTACGCCCTGGCGAATATCGACCCGCACCGGACCCAGGTGATCGGCATCGATCTGGAACCGCCCCTGCGCGCCGTTGGCCGACAGCCCGGCGATATCGCGGGCCAGCCCATCGATCCACTGGCCGGACACGCCCATATCGATCATCCGGTTGCCCAATGTAGCGGACAGGTCGGTCGGCGCGGAGGGGGGAAGCACCGACGCCGGAAGCGCTATGGCCGCCGTTCCGCCCACGACCGGCGCGAGCGCGGGCGCCGGGCCATCCGGGGCGGAAACATTGGGGAAGGGGCCATTCGGGAAAGAGTCGGCCGGCACGGCATGATCGCCATCCCCGCTCATCGGGAGGACGGCGGCGGGCGGAGATACACCCCCCTTCAAATGGTTTCGCACCATCAGCAACAGGGACAGCGCCTCCGGCCGGATCGGTTTCCCGTCAGCCCCGACCGGCACTTCACAGGCATCGCCATTGCGTGGGTTCGTCCGCACGAAGGGAGCGTCCCCCGACCCTTCGCCTCCGCCCGGCTGGACCGGCGGTGCGGCCCCCCGCGGAGGGGACGGGACCGAAACCATGCCCGCACCCGTCCCGGTTCGGTCGGTGTGCGCCGCGTCCGCGGGCTGGCCCGGGACGGCGGCCGGCTGATCAGGCGCGGTCCTCGTGAAGGTGGAGGTGACCGCCGCTATGGAGGGGACAACCGGATCGGCCGCCACGGACGGGACCGCCATGCCGGAAAGGGAGGGATCGAACGCCTGTTCCGCCATCGGCTCCACCCGCCGTGCGCCATGGTGTGGCCCGGCATCGACAGGAGGCGGCGAACCATTTTCGCCCATGGCGTCTTTTCCCGAAGGCCCCGCCGCATCGGCATCGGCATCGGCACCGGCATCGGCATGGGCAGCGTCAGCCGCACGGCTTTCCCTGCCCTTGTGCGGCGGGGTGGTGCGGGAGGATGCGGCATCCGTCCGGGCGGCCGGAGCATCCGCGGCCGGTGAGATGGTCGGCCGGGCGCCCGGCCGTCCCGCCATATCGCTGATCAGGGCCGTGAAAGCGCCCCCTGCCGCCCCGGCGCCGACGGTCGGCGCGGGCGTCATGACTGGGCGCGACGACGCCATGAAACGGGTCGGAATTGCCACGTCAGGCCTGTCCCGTCCGCCGAGCCCGGCGATAGCGCGGCAGCGCCGCAAGCGCGTTTTCGCGCCATTCCTCCAGCGTCGCGCGGGCGCGATCCTGCAATTTCGCCGCGATTTCCTTTTCGCGGTTGGCGACCAGCCGCAATTCCTCCTTCTGCTCCACCCGGCGCCGCGCGTCGTACAGCGCGCCGTCAAGCTGTCGCCCGGCCTGCTCAAGCCGGCTGGCCAGTTCCTGAATCGCGGCAAAGGACGCGCCGGCTGCCTGCCCTTCGCTATGGGACAGGTCGCCGCGCACCCGGCGCAGCCGCTCCGCATTGCGGGCGATCCCGTCCGCCTCGTCCCGCGCGCGGGCGGTGTCGGCCACGGCCATGGCATGCTGGACATGACGCACGCGCCCTACCCGCTGCCGCCGTGTCACCAGTCCCTTCACGCGCCGAACTCGGCGACCAGCGCGGCGGCACTGGACGGCAGGTCGATGCGGCTTTTCTGGTCCTGCCGCAGGAAGTCGAGTATCTCCTGCCGCCGCTGCACCGCCTCGTCGATCACGGGGTCGTTGCCGGGACGATAGGCCCCCATCAGGATGAGGTCGCGATTCTCCTCATAAGCGGCCCACAGGCGGCGATAGGCGGCGGCGGCCATGCGATGGTCGTCCGGCACGATATCGGCCATGACGCGGGACAACGACCTGCCGATATCGATGGCGGGGAAAATGGCCTGTTCGGACAAATGCCGCGACAGGACGAAATGCCCGTCGACGATGGCGCGGGCCGCATCGACGATCGGATCGTCCGTATCGTCACCATCGGCCAGCACAGTGTAAAGCGCGGTGATCGATCCCCCCGTCCGCGTGTCGACGCCGGCCCGTTCCACAAGGCGCGGGATCAGGGCCAGAGCGGACGGCGGATACCCCTTCATTGCCGGCGGTTCGCCCAGCGCAAGCCCGATTTCGCGCTGGGCATGGGCGCATCGCGTCAGGCTGTCGATCAGCAGCAGCACCTTCTTGCCCCGGGCGCGGAAATATTCGGCGATCGCCGTGGCCCGCGCGGCCGCGCGCAGGCGCAGCACCGGCGGATGATCGGCCGGCACGGCGACGACGATGCTCTTGTGCATGGCATGTTTCAGCCGGGTTTCCAGAAAATCGCTGACCTCCCGCCCCCGCTCGCCGATCAGGCCGGTGACGACGATATCGGCTTCGGCACCGGCGATCATCTGGCCCATCAGCACGGATTTGCCCACGCCAGACCCGGCGATGATGGCGATGCGCTGGCCGCGCCCGGCGGTCAGCAGCGCGTTGACCGCGCGCACGCCCAGATCGAAAGGTTCGGTGACGCGGCCGCGGTCGAGCACATTGCCCTGAACGCCGTTCAGCGGCCAGCTTGCGCCGGCGATGATCGGCCCCTTGCGGTCGAGCGGCTGTCCCATGGCGTCGATGACGCGGCCGATCAGGCCGTCGCCCACCTGCACCATATTGGCCCGGCTGTCGGGTTCGACACGGGCGCCGTTCTCTAGCGGCGCGCCGAAATCGAGCGGCACCATCAGCGTGCGATCGCCACGAAAACCTGCGACTTCCGCGCGCGCTACGGTGCCGTCACTGGCGATCACCCGCGCTCCCGCACCAATCGGCTGGCGGAACCCGGTGACTTCCAGCATGCCGGCATCATGGCTGACCAGCCGACCGACATGGCGCGGCCGGCGGTTCTGGACCTGGAGATGGTCGAACAGCATTTCCGCCTGCGCCAGCGCGCCGCGGATCATGAACGCCCCTCCATATCGTCCAGCAGGGCGCGCAGACGCGACAGGCGCACGTCGGGACCGTCCTCCACCCAGCCGTCGGCGGTTTCCAGCCGCACGCATCCGCGTTTCATGCCCGCATCGGCCACCAGCCGGACGGCGATGGCCTGCCCCTCGACCAGCGCCACATCGTCGGGGTGCAGATGCAGCGCGCCGTCGGCCTGCGCGTCCTCGATGAAGGCGGCGACGCTCTGACACCTTTGCAACAGCCGTTCGGCGTCGATCTCGACCTCGCCCACTATCTGTTCGACCAGCCGCACGACGGTGGCGGACAACATGGTCGACAGCATGCCGCTGGGCGCAGGCGCCAGCAGTTCAAGCGTTTCGGCCAGTTGCCGGCGCGCCTGCGCATCGGCCTCCATGGCTTCGCCCGTGACTTTGCACCCTTCGTCGAACCCCATGGTGAAGGCGTCGATCCGCGCCTGTTCAAGGGGGTCGATGTCGCCTTCCGGTTCCCAGATGGGGTCGGCGGGCGACGCATCCGGCTGGACGCCGGGCAACGCGCCATAAAGGCTGCGGAACCCCCCGCCCTTCCCGTGATTCATGCCGGCGACGGGAACGAATTCCACCGCCTGTTCGCCACCGACTGTCCGGCTCCTAAACAAAATCATTCCCCTTGCCGCCCAGCATGATCGTGCCGGCATCTGCCATGCGGCGGGCGGTCGCGATGATCAGTTTCTGCGCGTCGATCACCTCGGCCAGGCGGATGGGTCCGCGCTCCTCGATCTCGTCGGCGATCGCCTGCGCCGCGCGCGCGGACATGCAGGTGAAAATCTTGCCCTTGAGCATGTCGTTCGCGCCCTTGAGCGCCACGACCAGCACCTGACTGTCGACGGTACGCATCAGCGTGCCCAGATTCTTGTCGTCCATGTCGATCAGATTGTCGAAGATGAACATCTCCTCCTCGATCGTCTGGGCGATCATCTTGTCGCGCTTGGAAATGGCCTTGATGATGCGCAGTTCATTGTCCTTGCGGACATTGTTCATGATCGCCGCCGCTTCGATCGTGCCGCCGCGCTGCGAGGCCGCGCCCTGTTTCCTGCCCGGCGACCCGCGCGACAACAGTTGTTCCAGATCGTCGAGCGCGTCGTTCGATACCGGCCCCAGCGTCGCGATGCGGTACACGATCTCCTCCTGATAACCGACCGGCAGCAATTGCAGCACATCGGCCGCGACCGGCGCGTCCAGATGGGCGAGGACGATCGCCATGATCTGCGGATGCTCCGCCTCGACGAGCGCCGCGATCTCCCTGGCGTCCATCCATTTGAGCATTTCAAGCTGGGTCGACCGGGTCGGGGGTGTGATGCGCGCCAATATGGTTTCCGCCCGTTCCTCGCCCAGCGCCTTGGTCATCGCGCCGCGGATATGACGGGTCGCGCCATAGCCGATGGTGGTGCGCTTCTTCGCCTTTGTGACGAAATGGTCGAGCGCCTGATTGACCTCCTCAACCTCGACATCGGCGACGTCGTACATGGCATAGCCCAGTTGACGCACCTCCTCCGGTTCCAGCCGCGCCAGTATCTGCGCGGCCTCATCCTCATCGAACAGCATCAGCAGAACGGCGGCGGCGGCGCTGCCCTTCAACGCCTCCGGCCGGCCAGGAACGATCTCACCCATTGTCCTTCTTCCCCTCCTTCAGGAGGTCGCGCACCACCAGCGCCGCGCGATCGGGGTCCTGCTTCACGAAATTGCGGATCAGGTCGGCGCGCCGGGCATAGTCATAGGTCGACGAAATCATGTCGAGCGTGACGGGCCGGTCCGGGTCGGGACTCTCGACGGCGCGGCGATGCAATTCGGTCGAAATTTCCCGACCGATGGTCTGACCGGCGGCAGCGGCCTGGGCGGCGGCGGCTTCCTGCTGGGCGGCACGGCGTTTGAGCAGCGGCCGGCCGATCCCAAGGACGAGCAGCAGCGCAACGGCGAGAGCGGACAGATTACGCACCAGCGGCGACATCCATTCGGCCTCATACCAGGGCGCCGTGACCGCCTCGGCCCTGGCGAAGCTGCGCGAAGACAGCGCCACCACGTCGCCACGCGCCTGATCGAACCCGACCGCGCCCTTCACCAATGCCTCCAGCGCAGCGATTTCCTGCGCGCTGCGCGGCTTGCCATCCGCGCCGCTGTCCAGCGCGACGGCGACCGACAGGCGGCTGACCGTGCCGACCGCATCCTTGACCACCGACACTTCCCGGCCCAGTTCAAAACTACGGTTGAACGTTTCTTCCGTCTTCATCAACGGGCCCGCCGGCGTACCGGGGCCGGCCGGCGCATCGCCGGCCGCCTCACCCTGCTGCACAGCCTGGCCATTGGGGTTGGTCTGGGTCACCGTCGGGTCGACCGGCGCCTGATTGCTGAGCGCGCCGGGGATGCCGGATGCTTCGCCCGCGCCCCGGCCGCGCGGGTCGGACGCCCATGTGCCCTGTTCGGCGCGCAGCCGCGCCTCGTCCTGCGGATAGGTTTCACGGGTCGCCTGCCGTTCGGAAAAATTGAGTTCGGCATGCACCTCGGCAGAAAATCGGCCTTCGCCCACTATCGGCGTCAGCAGCGCGACGACGGACTGGCGGTATCGGTCCTCCATGCGCGCCTGAATGGCGATCTGGCGATCGTCGGCGGCATTGCCGTCATTGTTGCTGAGCAGCCGGCCATTCTGGTCGACCAGCGAAATATCCTCCGGCCTGAGTTCGGGGACAGAGGAGGCGACCAGATGCACGATCGCGCTGACCTGCGCATCGGTCAGCGCGCGTCCCTGTCCCAGACGCAGCATGACCGACGCGGACGGTCTGGCCCGGTTGCGCAGGAAAACGCTGGGCGGCTCGACCGCCAGATGGACCTTGGCGGTTTCGACGCTGTCGATCGCCTCGATCGTGCGGGCCAGATCCATTTCACGGGCGGACCGCAGCTTTTCGCCTTCAACCGCGCGCGAAGCGCCCATCGGCAGGCTGTCGATCATGCTGTTGCCGTCGGGCGCGCTTTTGGGCAGGCCCTGCGCGGCGAGCATCATCTTCGCCTTGAAATAGTCGTCGTCGGCAACCGTCATCCCGCCGCTATTGTCGAAACCATAGCGGATGCCATTCTGGGTGAGCACCTGCGCCACGGCCGATTTGTCGCTGTCCGGCAGGCCGCGGAACAGGTCGCGCTGCGGCGGTTCGCGCAGCGCCATCCACACCAGCCCGGCCGCGGCGACCACGCCCAGCAGGCCCAGCAGCGGCAGGCTGCGCGCGACGGCGGGCTGGGCAAGGAAAGCGCGCGCGCGGGCGCGCCAGGCGTCAAAGCCCCCCGCCCCGCCAAAGGGAGAGGACATGGCCGGCAGTGCCAGCGATGCAGGTGCCGGGGGCACGGCGGCCGGGGCCATGACAGTCGACCCGCCGCCCACGGTAAGTGCGTTCTCGCTCATCGATTATACCGGCATGCTCATAATGTCCTTATAGGCGGACAGGAGTTTGTTACGGACCTGTAACGTCGTTTCGAAACCGATCGATGCCTGCTGCTTGGCGAGCATGACGCCGGCGATATCGGTAGTGTCGCCGCGCTCGAACGCGGCGGCGGCATCCCCGGCCTGGCCTTGCAGGCCGCTGACCTGCGACAGGGCAGATTGCAGCGCCTGGGTAAAGCCGCCCGGCTGCGCCATGTCCGCGCCGCCGATGCCCGCCGAGCCGCCGCTCCCGCCGGTGGACGCGACGTCGCGCAGGGCTGCGTTCTGCTGGAGGATGGCGCTGCGGATCGCCATCACGCCATCGGTCGGGGATATGCCGGCCATGCCCTGTCCTCCGTTTTATCAGGCGGCCGCAGGTTCGCGCATTTCCGCGAGCCGGTAGCGCAACGTGCGTTCGGAAATGCCCAGCTTGCGCGCGGCGGCGGCGCGGTGCCCGTCGGTTTCGCGCAGGGCATCGCGGATCGCTTCCAGCGTCGACCGGCGGGCAATGTCGCGCAGGTCGCCCGGCGCTGCCGGCGCCACGCTGACCAGCCGCAACGGCTGCGGCGCGGCGGCGATTTGCAGGTCGCCCGCTTCGATGCGATCCCCGTCACGCAGGACGACAGCGCGCTGAAGCACATTGCCCAGTTCGCGGGCGTTGCCGGGCCAGACATGGGCGGCCAGCTTGTCCATCGCGGCGGCGGTAGGCCAGACGAAGAGGTCGCCGCTCATCGCCTGCTGGCGCAGCAGAAGCGCCGCCGCGATCGCGCCGATATCGCCCCTGCGTTCGACCAGCGGCCGCAGTTCGAGCGGCATGACGTTGAGCCGCCAGTACAGATCCTCGCGGAACCGGCCGGCGCTGCATTCCTGGGCCAGGTTGCGGTTGCACGCCGCGATGACGCGGACATTGACCGGCACCGGATGGGTGGCGCCGACGGGCAGTACTTCACCTTCCTGCAAGGCGCGTAGCAGCTTGGCCTGGAGCGCGAGGGGCAGTTCGGCGATCTCGTCCAGGAACAACGTGCCGCCATCGGCCGCCAGGAACAGGCCGTCCGACCCGGTGGCCGCGCCGGTGAAGCTGCCCTTGCGGTGCCCGAACAGCATCGCTTCCATCATCGTTTCGGGAAGCGCCGCGCAGTTGACGGCGATGAAGTCGCGGTTCGACCGCCCCGATTGCGTGTGCAGGAAACGCGCCATGCCTTCCTTGCCGGTGCCGGTGTCGCCCTGGATCAGGACCGTGGCGTCGCTGCGCGCGATTCGTCCGGCCAGCGTCATCAGGCGGGCACTCGCGCAATCGCCGACCGCCGGGTCGCCCGCCGGACGGGCCAGCGCCGCGATCAGCGCGAACGCAAAACCCATATCCTCCATGGCGAAGGAGACCCGCGCCGGCAGGCCGTTGGCCGCCGGGGTCAGGGACGGCGCGCCGTCGCACAGGCTGATCAGTATATCGCGGTGGGTCGCATGGCCGATCTCGGTGGCCAGCAGGACGCGCATGGCCCCCCTGTCGCGCGCCGCCGCTTCCCGCGGGCCGGTTTCTCTGGGATCGGCGGCATCCACCACGCGGACCGCATAGAAGGCGTTTTCGAGCCAGTGTTGCAGGCCCGGGACGATCGCGCAGACCCCCCGGCTCACATCAAGTGATGCCATGACCAAATCCCCATGATGTGGATTGACCAGGTGCCCCCCGCACCCGCCTTTCCCTCCGATAGGATCGCACTATCCGTATTATGGTTATCAGATGGTTAATACATCGGTCCGGGGCACCGCATGACGGTGCGCCATTTACGCCCCTGCCATTATCCGCGGGAAAAAAACGCACATGCCGTTAAAAGAATGCGCGGCCCCGCCGTTGTTGTTCCCCGAGGCCGCCAGCACGTCGTGGCAGCGACCTGATGTAAGGAAAGGGAACAACCATGACTGTTATCGGAAGCAACACGGCCGCTCTGCGTTCGACCAACGCCTCTTCGTCCGCCAACAAGGCCCTGGCGACGGCGATGGAGCGCCTGTCGACGGGCAAGCGCATCAACAGCGCCAAGGACGACGCCGCCGGCCTCGCCATCACGTCCAAGATGACCGCGCAGATCAAGGGCATGACCCAGGGCATCCGCAACGCCAATGACGGCATCTCGCTGGCGCAGACGTCCGAAGGCGCGCTGGGCGAAGTCGCCAACATGATCCAGCGTATGCGCGAACTGACCGTCCAGGCGCTGAACGGCACCAACGACGCCGACGCCAAGACAAGTATCAAATCCGAAATGGATCAATTGGCGACGCAGATCACCGATACGCTGAAGAATACCGAGTTCAACGGCAAGAAGCTGTTCTACGGCACGGGCACCGCCGGTGCGGCCGCCGCCGCGAACGCGGACGACATCAAGATCCAGGCCGGCGCCAATGCCGGGGATTCGGTGACGATCAAGCAGAGCGGCTTGGCCGCCGATGCCGCGATCCTCGCCATTGCGGGCGCAACGGCCGCCGCCGTCGACGTGACGACCGCCACCGATGCCGACCTCACCAAGTTCGATGCGGCGCTCAAGAAGGTGGCGAGCGTCCGCGCCGATCTGGGTGCGGTGCAGAACCGCCTCGAATCGGCCGTCAACAACCTGACCAGCAACGTCACCAACCTGACCGACGCGCGCAGCCGTATCGAAGACGCCGACTTCTCGTCCGAAACCACCGCGCTCGCCAAGGCCCAGATCCTGAGCCAGGCATCCACCGCGATGCTCGCCCAGGCCAATCAGAGCCAGCAGGGCGTGCTCAGCCTGATCCGCTAAAAACGGCAGGCTCATCGATTGGCCGGCCGGGTCGTGGTTCACCGGCACCGGCCAGCGTCTTCCCCGGCACATCAACGGTCCCCACCGTGCCGGGGAAACAGTTTCGATCAGGCGACCACAGCCGAAGCCTCCGTCCCCCCGGACGGAGGCTTCATCGCGCTGCGCTGCCCACTCGCCGCCGGACACTTGCATCTTGCGCCGCATCGCCCATGATGGGCCGATGACATTGATCGACCGGCGCGCCCTGATCGCCGCCTCGGGCGCGGCGTTGCTGCTCCCACGCCCCCTCTTCGCCAAAGCCGCGGACGATGTTTTTTCGTGGGACAGGCTGATCGCGATGGCGCAGCGGCTGACCCGTGCCCCTTTCAGGGAAACGCCCGCCCATCCCGGCGCCGCCCGGATCGGCTATGACGCGCACCATCAGGCGCGGTTCCGGGACGAACGGACGATCTGGGGCGACCTGCCGGGCGATACCGGCGTGCGGCTGTTTCCATTGAGCGCCACCGCGCCGCAACCGGTCGACATCGCCATCGTCGAAAACGGCCGGGCGACGCCGCTGCGCTACGATCCGTCGATGTTCGAAACGCCGGCGGGCAATGCCATCGCCGATCTGGGCGCCGATGCGGGCTATGCGGGCTTTCGCGTCATGAACGCGGCACGCGATGCGGACTGGCTGTCCTTTCTGGGTGCCAGCTATTTCCGTTCGGCCGGCGCGGAGAAACAATATGGCCTGTCGGCGCGCGCGATCGCCATCAACACCAGCCTGCCGGGCAAAGAGGAATTTCCCCGTTTCACCCGATTCTGGCTGGAACGCACGGGCACCGACAGCCTGACCGTCTTTGCGCTGCTCGACGGCGCATCGGTGACGGGCGCGTTCCGCTTCGTGAACCGCCTGACGGCGCAGGGCGTGACGCAGGATGTGACGGCCGCGCTGTTCCCCCGCCGCCCGATCGAGGAACTGGGGCTGATGGCGATGACCAGCATGTTCTGGTATGATCAGGCGGACAAGGCGCGCTCCACCGACTGGCGGCCGGAAATCCATGATTCCGACATGCTGGCGATCAGGGGCGCCGACGGCCTGTCGCATTGCCGCCCGCTGACCAATCCGGCGGCGCCGGGGGTCAGCCCGTTCCCGCACACCAGCCCGGCGGGCTTCGGCCTGCTTCAGCGCGACCGGGATTTCGACCATTATCAGGACGATGGCGTATTCTACGACCGGCGCCCGTCGCTCTGGGCAAGCCCGGCTACGCCGCTGGGGCCGGGGGCCGTGCGGCTCTATGCCTTTCCCACCGACAGCGAATATGTCGACAATATCGCCGCCTATTGGACTCCCGACGCCGCGCCCCGCGCCGGCCGGCGGATCGACGCGCGCTATCGGCTCGACTGGTCGTCCGCGCGGACGCCGGGTGCGGAGGGCGTGGCGACGGTCGCCAATATCTGGCGCGGGGCGGGCGACGAAGCGGGCGAAGACCGGCTGGTCGTGGACTTTACCGGCGTTCCCGCCAACATGCGGCCCGATATAGCGGTGGAACTGACCGGGGCCACGCTGGTCAAGAAGGCCGGCTATCCCGTCATCGGCCGGGACGGGCTGTTCCGCGTCGTGCTGGACATAGGGCGAGCGGAACAGGATGTAGCGCACATCCAGGCCCATTTGCAGTCCGGCAATCGGCCGTTCAGCGAAATCATGCATTATGCGATCGGGGCATGACGGGAACCGGCGACGAGGATCACGGTTTCCGCGCGCCAGGGTCAATGACGCATGGAACCGGAATGAAGGGGTACAGCCCATCGCATGAGCCGCCTGCGGCGGAACCGGCCGGGTCGCCCGACACGGTGCCGCCGGCGTTCGAGCATGTCCCGCCCGAATCGCCGCTGGCCATGCCGGTTCAGGATTTCACCGCCGCGCCAGAGCCTGCCGCGGTGCGCCCGCTCAATATCGACCTGTGGGCGCGGCGGCTGCTGGTCGTCCTGCTCGCGCTGCTGCCCGCGTCGATGGCCGCGCATGAAATGCAGCGGTCCATCGGTCTGGACGGCATTTCCTTCTGGGAAGGCGTGTATCTGGCCCTTTTCATCCCGCTGTTTGCGTGGATCGCCTTCGGCTTTGCGACCAGCCTGATCGGTTTCCTGCTGCTGACCGTGGGCAAGGGCCGGGGCGTCGTCCCCTACCGCCCGCGGCCCAACACTACGCTGCTCGGGCGAACGGCCATTCTGTTGCCAGTCTGCAACGAGGATTTTCTGGGCGTGCTCGGCCGCCTGTCGATCATGGAACGCTCGCTCGCGTCGGTCATGGGGGGCGAACGGTTCGAATTCTTCATCCTGTCCGATTCCAATGTGGAAAATGGCGAGATCGAACGGCAGGCCTATAGCGAGATGCGCGCCGCCTTCACCCGGCCGGTGCATTATCGCCGCCGCGCACGCAATATCGGGCGCAAACCGGGCAATATCGCCGAATGGGTCCAACGGTTCGGCGGCGCCTACGACTATATGATCGTGCTGGACGCCGACAGCGTGATGAGCGGGCAGACCATGGCGCGGCTGGCCGTGGACATGGAACGCCATCCCCAGCTCGGCCTCATTCAGACGGTACCGACGGTCATGGGCGCGTCCACCCTGTTCGCACGCTGGCAACAATTTGCGAGCCGCCTGTTCGGACCGACATCGGCGGCCGGCATGATCTGGTGGGCGGGGTCGGAAGGCATGTTCTGGGGCCATAACGCCATCGTGCGGGTGCGCGCCTTCGCGCAAAGCTGCGGCCTGCCCGAAATCCCCGGCCGCGCGCCCTTTGGCGGCCATATATTGAGCCATGACATGCTGGAGGCCGCGCTGCTGCGCCGCCGCGGCTGGGACGTGCACATGGTTACGGCCGACGACAGCTTCGAGGAATTCCCGCCGTCCATGCCGGACCTGTTCACCCGCGACCGCCGCTGGTGCCAGGGCAATATCCAGCATGTGCCGCTGCTCGTGAAGATAGCGGGCCTGCACCCGGTCAGCCGGTTCCAGCTGCTGGTCGGCGCGTCGGCTTATTGCACCTCGCCGCTGTGGCTGGCGCTGATGCTGGTCGTGCTGGGCGGCGCGGCGGCGGGTCTGTGGCCGGCGGCCGCGGTGCTGCCTTCGGGCGGGCTGCTGGCGCTGACAGTGGTGTTGCTGTTCGGGCCGAAGCTCTTTGCGATGATCTGGGCGCTGGACGACCCCGCCCGCCGGATCGGCTTCGGCGGCGCGGCGCGCATGACGCGCGGGGTGATCGCCGACATCATCCTGTCCATCCTGATGGCGCCGGTGGCGATGTTGACGCAGACCATCAACCTGTTCGGCATCCTGATGGGGCGCAAGGCCAGCTGGAACGGCCAGACCCGCGATCGCGACGGCATGGCCATGACCAGCGCGGTGTGGCTGTTCAAATGGCATCTGCTGCTGGGCGCGGGCCTGCTGACGCTGGCGATTCGCGCGGATTCGGTGGGCTGGGTCATCCCGGTCGTCGCCGGCCTCTTCGCCGCCCCGATCCTCGCCGCGCTGACGGCACGCAAGGACCTTGGCCGCAGGGCGGAGCGCAGCGGCCTGTTCCAGGTGGCCGATCCATGGTGGCGCACGCAGGGGTATAGACCGCTGCGCCGGCGGCTGGTCATCGAAAGCGCCACCGGCAGGAGCGCGCCCCCCTCCTCCGCCGCGAACGACCCCTAGGGATCGGGTGATCGGCCATCGCGAGACGGGGGCGCGGACGGGGCGCGGTTCGCCCTCTACCCGCTGGTGCCCGCGTCAGGCAGGCCTGACCGTCTGTACGACCGAAAAGCCTTCAAAGCGCGGATGCCCGATATAAAGCGGCTTATTGTCGCCGGCATTGCGGTGCGCGGCACGAAACGCTTCGGATCGGGTCCACGCCTCGAAATCCTCCCGCGACCGCCAGAGGGTGTGGGAGGAGAAGAGCGTATGATCTTCCTGCGACTCACCACGCAGCAGATGAAACTCGACGAACCCCGGCACGCCGTCCAGATATGTGTCCCGCGATGTCCAGACACGTTCGAACGCGTCCTCTTCGCCGCGAATGACCTGAAAACGGTTCATGGCGATGAACATTGTTCCGACACTCCTGATGATCCTGACGGCGATGAGGTAAACCCGTTTCGGTCCCCATGCCAGCCGCACGACAAAAGCGAAAGCAGGAGAAGGGCCGGTCGGACCGTCGGATACGCCGGCATGGCGGCGGTCATTGGACGGCAGGTTCGAGCAGCCTGATCGTACCGGCATCCGCATCCATTTGCGCCATGATGCCTTCAGGCAGGGTGAACTGGTTGGCGACATGGCCGAACAGCGCGCCCTGAAAGGCCGGGATCCCCAGGGGCTCAAAATGCTGCTGCAACACTTCCGACAGGGTGAAACCGCCATAGGACGGACCTTTCGCCCCGCAATCGGTGCATTGGCCGAAAACGATGCCGGCCAGCTGGCCTAAGATCCCCGACAGCGCCAATTGGGTCAGCATCCGGTCGATGCGGTACGGCGCTTCATTAATATCCTCCAGAAACAACAGCGCGCCCTGAAAATCAGGCAGCCATGGCGTGCCCATCAGCGTCGAGAGCACCGTCAGGTTACCGCCGATCAGCCGCCCGCGCGCCACGCCGGACCTGAAGGTGCGGATACGTCCGGCGCGCTGTGCCAGCCGGTCCGCGACGGCAACCGGATTGGCATAGGTCGGCGTCGCGCCACCAAAGGCGACCGCACGAAATGCGTCCCACGACAATGCGCCCCAGCTGCTCGCAGCATTGGGGGCATGCAGGGTGGTGAAACCCGCCCGGGCCGCGAAGGCCATGTGCAGCGCGGTGATATCCGAAAAGCCGATCAGCAGTTTCGGATTGGCGCGGATCGTCGCGAAATCCAGATGGGGCAACAACCGCGCACAGCCCCAGCCGCCACGCACGGCGAAAACGGCCCGCACGTCGGGATCGGCGAACATCGCGTTGATGTCGGCCGCCCGGTCGGCATCCCGCCCCGCCAGATAGCCATGGCGTTCGAGCAGATGCCGCGCGAATTTGGGTTTCAGACCCATCGCCGCGATCGTTTCGCCCACCAGCGCCAGTTCGAACCGGTCGTCGGTGAAACCCGCCGGTTCGATCAGGCCGACCGTGTCCCCCGCGCGCAGACGCGGCGGCTTGCGGAGCGCGGGCACAGGCGCGGACGGCGCCGCCAGCGCGCGGGGAGACGCGGCCATGGAGAGGCCCGCGCCCAGCCCTGCCAGCGCCGCCCGCCGATCCACCCGAATTGATGTCATGTCCGGGCGCTTCCTTTCAGCCATTACATCCTGTCCGCCGCATGCGGCGCGGCCAGATCGCCCGATCGCCAGTCCTGCCGCATCACCTTCCGATGCGCCCAATTGCTCCGGGGCCCGCATTTTCCAGGGCATCAGGTGATTCCACCCGACCGGAAAATACTCTAACGCACGCCCATGACCATGACCAGCACTCCTGCCGACGCGGTGGACCTTGCCCGACGCCTGATCGCCTGCCCTTCGGTGACGCCCGCCTCGGGCGAGGTGTTCGCGGTGCTGGAGGCTATGCTGATCCCGCTGGGCTTTACCGTCGACCGGTTTCTCACGGGCGAAGCGCCCGACGGCCCGGTCGAAAACCTGCTTGCCCACCGCGCAGCCGACGGCGCGAACGGCGCTGGGCCGCATTTCGCCTTTGCCGGGCATCTGGACGTGGTGCCGCCCGGCGCGGGGTGGACCAGCGCGCCGTTCCAGCCCGAACAGCGCGGCGGCCTGCTTTACGGCCGGGGGGCGGTGGACATGAAGGGGGCGATCGCCGCCTTCGTCGCGGCGCTGGCCGACCTGCCCGCCGACCTGCCCGGTGCCATCACGCTCATCATCACCGGGGATGAGGAAGGGCCGGCGGTCCACGGCACGCTGGCGTTGATGGAACGCATGGCCGCGCGCGGCCTGCGGCCCGACATGTGCCTGGTGGGCGAACCAACATCGGCGCACCTGTTGGGCGACGTCGTCAAGATCGGCCGGCGCGGGTCGGTCAACATGTGGATTCGCGTCGCCGGCAGCCAGGGCCATGTCGCCTATCCGCATCTGGCCGACAATCCGATCCCGCGTCTGGTCCGCATCCTGTCCGCGATCGAGGCGGTGGTGCTGGACGAGGGCAGCGACTGGTTCCAGCCCAGCAATATCGAGATCACCGATATCGAGGTCGGCAATCCTGCCCACAACGTCATCCCTGCGGCGGCGACCGCGCGCATATCGATCCGGTTCAACGATCTGCATCGCGGCGCCGACCTGATCGAGCGTATCCACGCCATCGCAGCGGTCGAAGGGGGCACGCTCGACGCGAAGATCAGCGGCGAATCCTTCCTGACGCAGCCCGGCCCGCTGTCGGACATGGTCGTGGGCGCCATCCGCGACGTGACGGGGCGGGAGGCGGAACTGTCCACCACCGGCGGCACGTCGGACGCGCGCTTTCTGTCGCGGCTCTGCCCGGTGGTCGAATTCGGACTGAACAACGCGACCATGCACAAGCTGGACGAAGCGGTAGCGGTCGACGACCTGCGCGCGCTGGCGACGATTTACCGGCTGATCGTGGCGCGCGCGCTGGGCGCCTGACGCGCCACGGGCGGCAGCGCGGTCCGCGCGAACCGGCCGAGATAGTCCGCTTCATCGGTCGGCCGCGCCAGATGAAAACCCTGATACAAGGTGCAACCGATCACGCGCAGCATGTCGATTTGCGCTTCATTTTCGACGCCCTCGATCACCACCTCCATACCCAACCCCTGGATCAGGCCGACGACAGCGGAACAAATGGTTCGCGCTTCGGCGGATGTCGCGATCTCGCGCACCAGGCTGCGATCGATCTTCACCCGGTCGACCGGCAGGTCGCGCAGCCGGGACAGGTTGGAACAGCCCGTGCCGAAATCGTCGATCGCGATGCGTACGCCGTCCCGCCGGAGAGCGCCCAGTTGCTCCATCATCCGCGCGTCCATCTCCATCGCCAGGGATTCGGTGATTTCCAGTTCCAGCATAGCGGGCGGCGTGCCGTGCATGTCCATGGCTTCGCGCAGGCGCAGGAAGAAGTCCGGCTGCGTCAGTTCCCGGGTCGATATGTTGATCGCCAGCCGCTGCGTGATGCCGGCCCGTGCCCAGCGCGTGGCGGTTTCGCATACCTTGCCCATCACCCATCCGCCCAGACCGACGATCGCGCCGGTCTCTTCGGCGACCGGCACGAACTGGCCGGGCAGCACCATGTCGCGCGCCGGATGCGCCCAGCGCACCAACGCTTCAGCCGCGACCGCGCGACCGCTGCCAATGTCAATCTGGGGCTGGAATTCCAGAATGAACTCCTCGCGCTCCACCGCCAGCATCAGTTCGCGTTCCAGTTCCGCCCGGTCGGCCGCCTCCATCGCCAGCGCGGCGGTGAACATTTCCGCCCGGCCACGTCCCTCATGCTTGGCATGGTACATGGCAATGTCGGCGGAACGCAGCAGCGCGGTCAGGCTTTCGCCATGGTCGGGATAGCAGGCGATGCCGATCGACGCGCCGAGGTCGACCTGCTGGCTGCCCAGGTCGAACCGCTCGCCCAGCGCGAACTGGATCGCGCGCGCGATGCGCGGAGCGACGTCACGGCCCGGCAGGTCCGGGAAGAACAATGTGAACTCATCGCCCGCCAGGCGGCCGATCACCGCGTCGCCGCTGCCGGCGCTGACCTGCGCCATCACCACTTCGCGCAGGCGGCCCGCCACGCGCGCGAGCAACTGGTCGCCCGCCGCGTGACCGAGCGTATCGTTGACCGTCTTGAACCCGTCCAGGTCGATGAAGAACAGCGCGGCGGGGCCAGGTCCGGCGCGATCGGCCAGCAGCCGTTCGACCTGGCCGCAGAAACTGGCGCGGTTGGCAAGCCCCGTGACCGGGTCGAACAGGGCCAGCGTCTGCACATGGTCAAGGTTGGTGCGGACCTGGCTCATCAGGCTTTCCATCGCCGCCGCGAGGTCCGGCAAGGCCCGCACGACCGGGGACGGCACGGGCGACTGAAGATCGCCATGGGCCGCCGCCAGCAGCCGGCCGGTGGCAGCATCGACCGCACTGGCGGCGGTCGCGACGCTGCGCCGGGCCGCTGCCCAGCTCAGTGCCCCGCACATGATGGCGATGACCAACGCCCCGCCCAGAGCATGATAATTGTCGGCAGCGCCCTGTCCGGGGCCCAGCATAAGGGCGAGGGCGACGCCCCCTGCGCCTGCTGCGAACGCGGCGGCGCGGCCTTTCACTGTCTCCCCCTGCATCGCTCTGTCCATCCCGCTCAAGGCCTGGCAATGGCCGTCCAGGCCCGCGCCTATGACTTGATGCTGGTTAAGAAACTGTCTGTGCCGACGCGAATTATAGCTTTCTGCGCCGCAAGATTATGTAGAGCGCGCCGTCCCCGCCATGGCGCCGATGGGCGACGCGGACGCTGGCGATCCGATCGGCATAGGGGCTGGTCTGAAGCCAATGGCCGATTTCCGCGCGGATCGCGCCCCGGCGGGACGACCCGGCGCCCCCTTCGCTGTTCCGCGATTTGCCGGTGATGATGAGCAGGACGCGCGCATCCTGCGTCAGGGCGGCGGCGATGGCCTGGTTCAGCCGCCCATGGGCGGCGGCAAGGCTGTGGCCATGCAGGTCGATCGCCATGTCCGGCGACAGCGTGCCGGCGCGGATGCGGCGTTCCCACCCGGAGTCGAGAATAGCCGCTGGGGTTCGCGGCGGCGCCTGCACCAAGATCCGTGCGGCAGCGGCCATGGCCCTTTTACCGTTCGACGCGGCATCGCCGGAAACGATATCGACGGGTCCGGTAGTGGCAGGCGTCTGCGCGCCATGGTTCGCCCCGCCGCGCCGTATCGGCCGCACCGATTGCGTCAGCGCGACCCACAGCGCCTGTTCATCGGGGGAAAGGCGGCGATTGCCCATGGCCGGCAGGCGATCAGGGGCCAGTCAACCGGGCATAGGAGCCGATCGGTAACAAAAGCAGGGCACTGCCGCGCGCGGCCATGCCGCCGGCTATGCCCCGCGCCCGCGATCCCGCGCCCCAGAAGCTGTCAAACCGGTTGGCGCCCTTGATCGCGCCCCCGGTATCCTGCGCGATCCACAGGCCGCCGGGTTCGGCACGGTCTAGCGAGAGCAGCACCGGCGCGCCCAGCGGCACATATTTAGGGTCCGCCGCCACGGTCGTTTCCGCCGTCACCGCGATGCCCATCGCCCCGATCGGCCCGTCGCCGATCAATTCGCGGAAGAAAATGAAGCTCTTGTTTTCATTCATGATCGCCGCGCCTTCTTTCGGATGCGCGCGCAGATATTGCATGATGTCCTGCATCGACCCGGCCTGGATCAGGCCCCGGTCCTTCATCAGCTTGCCGATGCCGGTATAATCCTGCCCGTTCTGCCCGTCATAGCCGATGCGCATCACCCCGCCGTCGGGCAACAGCAACCGGCCGCTGCCCTGGATCTGGAGGAAGAAGAACTCGATCGGATCGGCAGCCCAGGCCAGTTCCAGCCCCCGTCCCGCCAGCGATCCGCCGACGATCTGCGCCCGTTCGTCAAAGGGCACCAATCTGGTCCCCTCCACCCTGCCCCGCACGGTCTTGCCCTTCAGCGCATCGCTGAACAGGCCCAGATTGACGTCGACAAGATCGGCGGGACGGCGATAGATCGGCACCCCATAACCCGGCTGGCGCACGCGCGAACCGGCGATCTCCGGTTCATAATAGCCGGTGACGAGGGCAGCGCCGTCGCCCACCTGCACCGCCTCGAAATTGCGGGCGAAAAATTCGCCGGCGCTGCTTTCGGGCCAGCTCGACGCGGCGGCGCAGGCGGCGTTCCAGTCCGATCCGCGCGTCAGGCCGCTCGCGTCTGCCCGCTTCATCAGCGATGGACAGGACAGGCGAAACGCCCTGAGCGCCCGGCGCGCCGGGTCGCCGGCGGGGATCAGGTTCGCCACGTCCGGCCCGCGCGTCACGCCGGTGCCCGCCGCCGTCCCCGGGTCGCGCGCGGGGTCGGCGGGCGCGGTCACGGGCAAAGACGGGCGCGGCGTGGCGGCAATGGGACGGGCGGCGGTTTCGTCCCCATCCGGGCCGACGGTTCCGCCCGGACGACCCGGGCCGCCGTCACCGGACGGACGCTGCGGTGCGGGCGCGCCGCCGGGGGCGGAGGGCGGGATGACGCCGCCCGCGCAGGCGGACAGCAGCAACGCGCCCAGCACCGCACCCCACACAGGGCGCGCGGTCATCGGGCGCACGATCATGCGCCCTCGTCGGTCTCGCTAAGCTTCCAGTTGGGGTCCGCGCTGCGGATATCGCGGGTGAAGGTCCAGATATCGTTGGTGCCCACCGCATCGGTCAGCGACCCGGCGATGACGGCGCCATCCTTGTCGCGGGTGACCGCCGCGATGTCCGCCTCGAACCGCAGCGACACCTCCGCCACGCCCGCACTGACGCTGGCGGTGACGATCTGCGCCTTCTCGATCCGCACGAGCCGGTTGTCGAGCACTTCGCCACGCGCCTCCCGCGCAGCGATCGCCTCCTCGAACGACGCAAGCACGTCATCATCGCACAGCCAGCGCAATTCGTCGCGGTCGCCGCGCCAGAACGCCTCCAGCACCATGCGATAGGCCGCCTTGGCCCCGTCCACGAACTGCGGCACGTCGAACGTGCGGTCCGCCGCGATCAGGGCGCGCACGCCCGCTTCCCCGCCCGGCGCGATCAGCCCGTCGGCGAGCCGCACCGAATCACCGGCCATGTCGGGCACCGATCGCGGCTGAAGCACCGTGACCTTCGCGCGCTCATCCGCCGGGCGCAGCGCCGGTTCCTGTTCGTGCCCGGTCCGCTTGCCGAGCACGGAATAAAGCCGCAACGCCAGAAAACCGGCGATCATGGCGAGGATAACGATCACATACACGGAGGCGGACACCCTTTTTGCGGAGCTATGCTGAGGTCCAACATAGGCATGTTTCCATGCAACTTCAAATAGCGCGTGTCGGGCGCGCCATTGCCCTGCTTCCCGGCCCCTGCTAAGCGCGCGCGGATCGGGACCGAGCGCGGGCGGCATATCCGCCCATTTTCAAGGACAGGCGGGAAAAGACGATGGCCGAAGACGGCAATGACATGATCACCAGCACAATCGGCACCGGCAACGGCGCGGACACCGGCCCGGCTATCGCCCTGATCAGCCAGTATGTGAAGGACCTGTCCTTTGAAAATCCCAATGCGCCGGCCGTCTATCAGTGGCAGGACCAGCCGCAGATCGACGTGCAGTTCAACATCGGCGCCGACAAGGTCGGCGATGATGTCGTCGAAGTCGCGTTGAAGATAGAGGTCAAGGCGACGACCGGAAACGGCACCGCCTTTGCGGTCGACCTGCTCTATGCCGCGCTGTTCGGCATGCGCAACGTGCCGGAGGATCAGATGCAGCCGTTCATGCTGGCCGAAGCGCCGCGCCTGCTGTTCCCCTTCGCCCGGCGCGTGCTGGCCGATGCGGTGCGCGACGGCGGCTTCCCGCCGCTGCTGCTCGACCCGATCGATTTCGGCGCGCTCTATATGCAGCAGGCTCAGGCCATGCAGGTGACGGCGGGCGAACCGGCCGGGAACGCCTGACGGCCATGCCCCGCCCCCCGGTTCGGGCCACGCCTGGCGGTGCCATGGCGTTGGGCGGGGAAGCATCGGCACACCGCCGGGTTGCGCCGCAGGGGCATCGGGGGCATCGATCATGGGGTTGCTGAGGGCGACCGGCACCATTGGCGGCCTGACGCTGGTCAGCCGCGTGCTCGGCATGGTGCGCGACATGGCGGTCGCGCGCTATCTGGGCGCCGGCCTTGCTTCCGACGCGTTCCTGATCGCCTGGCGGCTGCCCAACCTGTTCCGCGCCCTCTTTGCCGAAGGCGCCTTTGCCGCCGTTTTCGTGCCGATGTTCAACCGCACCATGGCGGAAAACGACCGCGATGCGCCCGGCAGCGGCAGGGCGGCGGCCATCGCTTTCGCCAGTCAGGTCCTGTCGGTGCTGTTCCCGGTGCTGCTGGTCTTCACCGCCGCGATGGTCATTCTGGCCGCGCCGGTGGTGTGGGCGATGACCGGCGGCTTTCCCGACGGCGGGCCGGAAAAATTCGAACTGGCCGTCACGCTGACGCGAATCACCTTTCCCTATCTGGCGCTCATCAGCCTGGTGTCGCTGCTGGGCGGCATTCTCAATTCGTTCGACAGGTTCTGGGTCAATGCCGCCGCCCCCATATTGCTGAACCTGTGCATGATCGGCGCGATCCTGTTTTTCCGCGGCCCCACCCCTCTCGCCACCGCCCATAGCCAGGCGATCGCGGTCACCGTGTCGGGCGCGTTGCAGCTGCTCTGGCTGATATGGGCCTGCCGCCGCGCCGGCGTCGTGTTGCGGCTTGGCCGGCCGCGCCTGTCGCCCCGGGTCAAACGCCTGCTCGTGCTGATCGGTCCCGCCGCGCTGGGCGCGGGCGCGGTGCAGTTCAACCTGCTGATATCGACCAGCCTCGCCGCCCGCTTCCTGCCGCAGGGGGCGGTCAGCTACCTCTATTATGCGGACCGGCTGAACCAGTTGCCGCTGGGCCTGATCGGCATCGGCGTCGGCACGGCCATCCTGCCCGCCCTGTCCCGCCAGATCGGGTCGGGGAATGAGGCGGCCGCGAGCCATACCCAGAACCGGGCCATGGAATTATCCCTGTTTCTGGCGCTGCCCGCCGCGGTCGCGCTGTGCCTTTCCGCGACGCCGCTGATCCGGGGGCTGTTGCAGCATGGCGCCTTCATCGCCGCCGACACGGCGGGCGCGGCCGGCGCGCTGGCCGCCTTCGCAGTCGGGGTTCCGGCCTATGTGCTGATCAAGGTGCTGACGCCGGGCTTCTACGCGCGGCAGGACATGAAAACGCCGGTGCGGGTGGCGGTTTTCTCCATGCTGTTCAACCTGGTCGGCAATCTGACGCTGATCTGGCCGTTCGGCCATGTCGGCGTCGCCATCGCCACAGCGGGCGCCGCCTGGGTCAATGTGGCGCTGCTCTACTGGCTGCTCCACCGCCGCGGGCAGATGCGCATGGACGCGCGCCTGCGGGACAAGGCGATGCGGATCGTCGCGGCCAGCGCGCTGATGGGCGCCGCGCTGGTCGTGCTCAATCCGCTGGTCGATCCTTATATGGCCGGCGGACTGAGCGAACGGGTCGCGGCCCTTGCCCTGTTGTGCGGCCTTGGCGGTCTGGTCTATGGGGCGGCGGCCCTGATCTTCCGGGCCTATACCATCCCCGAACTGCGCGCGGCGCTGCGCCGCCCGCCCAAGACGAGTTGAACACACCCATGCGCGTCCTTTCCGGCATCCAGCCTACCGGCAACCTGCACCTTGGCAACTATCTGGGCGCGATCCGCAACTGGGTGCGGATGCAGGACGAGATGGACGGTGACAGCCAGTGCTTCTTCTTCCTGGCCGACATGCATTCGATCACCGTGCATGAAGGGCGCGACCAGCGCATCCGCAACGTGCGCGACATGGCCGCGGCACTGGTCGCGGCGGGCATCGACCCGGATCGCAGCGTCCTGTTCAATCAGGCGCGCGTGCCCGCCCATGCCGAACTGTGCTGGCTGCTGAACGGCACCGCGCGGATTGGCTGGCTGAACCGCATGACCCAGTTCAAGGACAAGGCGGGCAAGGACCGCGAAGGCGCGTCGGTCGGCCTGTTCGTCTATCCGGTCCTCCAGGCCGCCGACATACTGGTCTACAACGCCACCCATGTGCCGGTGGGCGAGGACCAGAAACAGCATCTGGAACTGGCCCGCGACATCGCGACCAAGTTCAACACAGATTTCGGCGTGGACCTGTTCACCCTGCCCGACCCGATCATCCCCCGGGAATCGGCGCGGATCATGTCGCTGCGCGACGGCACGACGAAAATGTCGAAATCCGACCCTAGTGACATGAGCCGCATCAACCTGACCGACGACGACGACGCCATCATGGCCAAGGTCCGCAAGGCCCGGACCGATCCCGAGCCGTTGCCCGAAACGGCGCAGGGGCTGACGGGACGCGCGGAGGCCCTGAATCTGGTCGGCATATTCGCCACCCTGTCGGGACGGAGCGTGGACGCCATATGCGCGGAATTCGCCGGCAAAGGGTTCGGCCAGTTCAAGCCGGCGCTGGGGGAATTGCTGGTCGAAACGCTGCGGCCCATCCGCACGCGCTTTCTGGACCTGCGCTCGGAAGATGCCGCGCTCGACGCCATTTTGGACAAGGGCGCGGCCAGAGCGGCGGCGGCGGCCGAACCGACCCTGCACGCGGCCTATGACGCGATGGGGCTGATGCGCTGATCGGGTGGCGGGCCATCGCCGGCCCGTCGCGCGCGCCGCTGCGGATACGCGGGATGGCGCAGACGCGCGATGCGACCATCCGACAGGTTCGGACGTTCAAACGATGTTCAGTTGCGTTTTGCTAAAGTCGGCGCGAGACTGTTCCCAGGCCATCGGCCTGACATAGGACGTAGAAAATGATTCGCTTCAACAAGATTCGCCTGATGGCCGCGCCCGCACTGGCTTTGGTGGCGCTTTCTGGCTGCACGACCGGGTTCAAGGCGGACGTGGCACGCTTTCAGCAGCTTCCCGCGCCCCAGGGTCAGAGCTTCATCGTCGTGGCCGACGATCCCAAACTCGCCGGCGGGCTGGAATTCGCGCATTATGCCGATCTGGTCGGCCAGCGCCTCGCCCAGACGGGCTATGTCGCCAGCAGCGACCCGGCCCGCGCCGACCTTATCGTGCGGGTTGCTTATGACGTCGACAATGGCCGGGAAAAAGTACGCTCGACCGGATTTGCCGACCCCTATTATGGCGGATGGGGCTGGCGCGGCCGCTGGGCGCGGCCATGGGGCTATGGCTTTTATGATCCCTGGCTGTTCGGGCCGGGCGGTTACAATGACGTCAGCAGCTATACAGTGTATACCGGCGACCTCAGCCTGAAGATCGATCGTGCGGCCGACAAGCTCCGCCTGTTCGAGGGCAAGGCGTCGGCGCAGTCGCTGTCAAACAAGCTGACCTATCTGGTGCCAAACCTGATCGATGCGATGTTCACCAATTTCCCCGGACAGAATGGGGAAGAGGTGAAGATCACCCTGCCGCCCGAGAAAAAGGGCTGACGCCGGGGCGCTTTCTCTTCTGAGGAACGGGTGGGCGGCGGCTTTCCGCGCGATCCGGCCCACCCCGCCCGGTCAGTCGAGATTAGGCCGTAAATAGCGTTCCGCGGTGTCGAGATCGATGCCGCGCCGCGCGGCATAATCCTCCAGCTGGTCGCGCCCTACCCGCGCAACGCCGAAATATTCGGCCTGCGGATGCCCGAAATAAAAGCCGCTGACCGCCGCGGTGGGCAGCATGGCGAAGCTTTCGGTCAGGCTGAGGCCGGTGGCGTGATGCGCGTCCAGCATTTCGAACAGGATCGTTTTCAGGCTGTGTTCGGGGCAGGCGGGATAGCCGGGCGCGGGACGGATGCCGCGATACTGCTCCTTGATCAGCGCCTCGTTCGTCAGTTGCTCCCCCTCCGCATAGCCCCAGAGCGCCGTGCGGACATAATGGTGCAACCGCTCCGCAAAGGCTTCGGCCAGACGATCGGCCAGCGCTTTCAGCAATATGTCGGAATAATCGTCAATCGCCGCCTTGAAACGTGCCAGATGCGGCTCGATGCCGTGGATGCCGACGGCAAAGCCGCCCATCCAGTCACCGTCATGGCTGATGAAATCCGCCAGGCACATATTGGCGCGCCCCTCGCGCTTCTGGATCTGCTGGCGCAGCATGGGCAGGCGATAATGCCGCTCATCCTCCACATGGACGACGATGTCGTCACCCTCGCGGCGGCAGGGCCACAGGCCCGCGACACCGCGCGCCATCAGCCATTTATCCTCGACGATCCGGGCCAGCATCTTCTGTGCGTCGGCGAACAAGCTGCGCGCGCTTTCCCCGACGACCGCATCGTCCAGGATCGCGGGATAGTTGCCGGCCAGTTCCCATGACCGGAAAAAGGGCGTCCAGTCGATATAGTCGACCAGATCCTTCAGATCCCAGTCGGGAAAGGCATGCAGCCCCGGCAGGCGCGGGCGCGGCGCTTTCAGCGCCTCGTCGATCTCGAACGCGTTGGCGCGCGCATCTTCCAGACTGACAAGCGCGCTTTGCCCCTTATTGGCGCGGGCGACGCGGACATGTTCGTAATCATCCTTGGTCTTGCGGACGAAATCGCTCTTCTGCGTCTCGCTGACGAGCGCGGTCGCGACGCCGACCGCCCGGCTGGCGTCCAGCACATGCACGACCGGCCCGGTGAAGGCGGGATCGATGCGCAGCGCGGTGTGCACCCGGGACGTGGTGGCGCCCCCGATCAGCAGCGGCATCGTCATGCTCGCGCGCTGCATTTCCTGCGCCACCGTCACCATCTCGTCCAGCGAGGGGGTGATCAGGCCCGACAGGCCGATCATGTCGACGTCATTCTCGTTGGCGGCCTTCAATATGTCCTGCCAGGGCACCATGACGCCCAGGTCAATCACATCGAACCCGTTGCACTGAAGGACCACGCCGACGATGTTCTTGCCGATGTCGTGAACGTCGCCCTTGACCGTCGCCATGACGATCTTGCCCTTGCCCTTGGCGCCCGGTTCCTTCGCCGCCTCGATGAACGGCAGCAGGTGGGCGACCGCCTTCTTCATGACACGGGCGGACTTCACCACCTGGGGCAGGAACATCTTGCCCGCGCCGAACAGGTCGCCGACGACGTTCATACCGTCCATCAACGGCCCTTCGATCACCTCGATCGGCCGGGCGGCGGTCAGGCGTGCTTCTTCTGTATCCTCCACCACATACATGTCGATGCCCTTGACCAGCGCATGTTCCAGCCGCTTCGCAACCGGCCAGCCGCGCCATTCAAGCGCCGCCTTTTCCGAAGCCGCATCCTTGCCCTTGAAGCTTTCCGCCAGGACCACCAGCCGTTCGCCCGCCTCGGGATCGCTGTTAAGCAGCACATCCTCGCACGCCTGCCGCAGCGCCGGATCGATCGCGTCATAGACGTCCAACTGCCCGGCATTGACGATCGCCATGTCCAGACCGGCCGGGATCGCGTGGTACAGGAAAACCGAATGCATCGCCCGCCGGACAGGTTCGTTACCGCGGAAGGAGAAGGAGAAGTTGGAGAGGCCGCCTGAAATATGGGCATGCGGACAGCGTTCGCGGATTTCCCGGCACGCCTCGATAAAATCCATGCCGTAATTATTATGCTCCTCGATCCCCGTCGCGACCGCGAAGATATTGGGGTCGAAGATGATATCCTCCGGCGGGAAGCCAATGGTCATCAACAGCTTGTAGGCGCGCTCGCAAATCTCGACCTTGCGGTCCTTCGTGTCCGCCTGCCCCGTCTCGTCAAAGGCCATGACGACCACCGCCGCGCCATAGGCCATGCACAGCCGCGCATGATGCAGGAAGGCGTCCTCCCCCTCCTTCATGCTGATGGAGTTCACGATCGGCTTGCCCGACACGCATTTGAGGCCCGCCTCGATCACCTCCCATTTGGAACTGTCGATCATCACCGGCACGCGGCTGATGTCGGGTTCCGCCGTCATCAGCTTGAGGAAGGTGGTCATCGCCTCGACCGAGTCGAGCAGTCCTTCGTCCATGTTCACGTCGACGATCTGCGCGCCGTTCTCCACCTGCTCACGCGCGATATCGATCGCGGCGGCATAATCGCCCGCCATGATCAGCTTCTTGAACTTGGCGGACCCCGTGACGTTGGTGCGCTCGCCGATATTGACGAACCTGGCGGTGGTCTGGCTGGTCATTCCCTGCTTCTCTATTTCCGTCATATGACGATGTTCCGATTATGCGGCGATGTGCATCGGTTCCAGCCCCGCGAGCCGCGTCACGACCGGCAGGGTGGGCACCATGCGCGGCGGCAGGCCGGTCAGCATCTTCGCCACCGCGCCGATATGCGCGGGCGTCGTGCCGCAACAGCCGCCGACCATGTTGACCAGCCCTTCATCCACCCACTGGCGGATCAGTCCGGCCGTGGTGTCGGGCAGTTCGTCATACTGCCCCAGTTCGTTGGGCAGGCCGGCATTGGGATAGGCCAGGATCAGCGTGTCGGCGTTTTTGGACAATTCGCTCAGATAAGGCCGCAGCAAGTCCGCGCCGAACGCGCAGTTCACGCCGATCGTAAGCGGTTTAAGATGCCGCAGCGAATACCAGAAGGCGTTGATCGTATGGCCAGACAGGTTGCGGCCCGACATGTCAGTGATCGTGAAGCTCAGCATCACCGGCACCGGTCGCCCGGCCGCCGCCTCCGCCTCGCGGGCCGCCATGCCCGCCGCCTTGGCGTTGAGCGTGTCAAAACAGGTTTCGACCAGCAGGAAATCCACCCCGCCCTCGATCAGCGCGTCGCACTGCTCGCGATAACAGGCTTTCAGTGTGTCGTAATCGACCTCCCGAAAGGCGGGGTCGTTGACGTCTGGCGAAATGGACAGCGTCTTGTTGGTCGGACCGATCGCCCCGGCGACGAAACGCGGCTGGCCGTCCTTCGCGGCGGCGGCGTCGCAGCATGCGCGCGCGATCCGCGCGGCGGCGATGTTGAGGTCGCGGACCAGATGTTCGCAGCCATAGTCCGCCATCGCGATCTTCGTGCTGCTGAACGTGTTGGTTTCGACCATGTCCGCGCCATTATCGAGATAGGCGTTATGGATCGCCTCCACGATATCCGGCCGGGTCAGGCAGAGCAGGTCGTTATTGCCCTTCTGGTCCTTTTCCAGTGCCAGATCGCCTCGATAATCCTGTTCGGAAAGACCATATTTCTGGATCGACGTGCCATATCCGCCGTCGAACACCATGATCTTGCGCGCGGCGATCGCGCGGAACTGTTCTTCGGCGGTCATATCGCCTGCTCCGGCACAGGGACGCCCCTCTGCGGCCGTCGCCCCAGCAGGTGGCAGATCGCATAGCTGAGTTCGGCCCGATTGAGCGTGTAGAAATGAAAATCGCGCACGCCGCCGGCATAGAGTTTCCGGCACAGTTCGGCGGCCAGCGTCGCGGACACCAGCTGGCGGGCGGCGGGATGGTCGTCCAGCCCCTCGAACAGCCGGCCCATCCAGTTGGGCACCTGAGTGTTGCACATCGCCGCCATCCGCTGGACCGCGGCGAAGTTGCTGACCGGCATGATACCGGGGATGAGGTCGGCGGTGATGCCCGCCGCCGCCACTTTGTCCCGGAACCGGAAAAAAGCTTCGGGCGTGTAGAAGAATTGCGTGATCGCCCGCGTCGCGCCGGCGTCCAGCTTGCGTTTCAGATTGTCGATATCGCTCTGCGGGCTGGCCGCGTCGGGATGGGTTTCGGGATAGGCGGCGACCGAAATCTCGAACGCATGGCGCTTGACCAGCCCTTCGACCAGTTCGGCCGCACCACTGTAACCGCCCGGATGCGGTTCGAACGGCGCGCCGGCCTGCGGCGGATCACCGCGCAGCGCGACGATATGGCGCACACCCGCGTCCCAATAGGCGTCGGCCACCTCGTCGATTTCCGCCCGGCTCGCCGCGACGCAGGTCAGGTGCGCGGCAGCCGCCAGCGGCGTTTCGCGCGCGATGCGGGCCACTGTGCTGTGCGTGCGTTCTCGCGTCGATCCGCCGGCGCCATAGGTCACGGACACGAATCTGGGCGCCAGCGGCGTCAGCGTCTCGATCGCCGACCAGAGCTGCGCTTCCATCTTGTCCGTCCGGGGCGGAAAAAATTCGAAGCTGATGCCCAGATCGCCGTCAAGATCGGCGTAGAGCGGCGTTTCCGGCACGGCATCCGCATGCACAGGGGAAGGTGGGGGGAGAGTCATGCGCAAAAGCGTCCTTCGATCGGCACAATGTCGGCACCGCGCCGCCGGCCCAACCAGAGCTGCACGGTCAATTGATGGCCGGGCAGCGTTTCCACCCGTTCCAGTTCCAGGCCCGCCTGCGCGAACCAATATCCAATCTGCTCGCTGGAAAAGCCCAGTCGCGCGTGCTGATCGCGACTGCGCAGCTCCTCCCGCTCATGCGCGGCGAAATCGGCGATCAGGACGCGCCCGTCCCGGCACAGCACCCGCGCCGTTTCGGCGATCACCGCCTCGGGCGCCTGCGCGTAATGCAGCACCTGATGCAGCACGATCGTATCGACGCTGTCGGCGGGCACCGGCAGATCGGTGAAATCGCCCAGCAGCAGCGAATATTTGCCGCCCGCATCCTCCGGCAGCTTCGCCCGCGCAAGGCGCAGCATGTCCGGGCTGCGGTCCACCGCCGTCACCCTGTCCGCCGCCGCCCCGAACAATTCGATCATCCGGCCTGTTCCGGTGCCGATGTCCAGCAACCGCCCCAGCGGTTCCCGGCCCAGCAGCGCGCACATGGCCGCTTCCACCTCCGCTTCGGGCACATGCAGCGAACGGATCGCATCCCATTGTTCGGCAAGACCGGCAAAATACGCCTCCGCCGCGCGCGCGCGATCGTTGCGGACCGCCGCCAGCCGGGCCAGATCCGCATCCTGCCACAACATCTCGCCGGCGGACGGCGTCAACTGGTCGAGCAGCTTGAGATACAGCGCGACATCCGTCCCCTGCCCCAGCCGCAGGAACACCCAGTTGCCCTCCTTGCGCCGTTCCACCAGACCCGCTTCGGCAAGGATGCGAACATGGCGCGACACACGCGGCTGGCTTTGCCCGACCACCTGCGCGATTTCCCCCACCGCCAGTTCCATCGCGCGCAGCAGATGAAGGATGCGTAGCCGGGTCGGATCGCAAAGGGCACGGAAAATGTCGATCGCGTCACGCATTTCACGATCATATAAAGAAAACTTTATATGCGTCAATGCTCGTTGCCGGACTGTGGCCCGATGAAATAGTGGCCCGGCCCGCGCTCCGGCTCCGCTCCCGGCAGGACCCAATGGCCGACCGGGGACATATGCACGCTTGCATGAATGGGATTGCCTTGACCTGCCCAAAGCATTACGAATTGCCGCGCGGACGCGGTTGGGGGGGCAAGCTTTTCTCCGAGAGTGGTCTGCATCTGGTATTTTCTCAGAGAGGGGTTAGCCCATGACCAAGTCGATTGCTCTTTCGCTCATTCTCGCCGCCTCGCTCGGCCTGGCCGCGTGCACCAGCGGCACGGAAAATGCGGCGAACGACGCCGCCAACGCAGCCGAAAATGCGTCCAACGCGGCTGATGACGCTCTGAACGCGGCGATGAATGCGGCCGACGATGCGGCCAATGCGGCGGCCAACACCACGAACAACGCGGCCAACGCGCTGTAATTTTCGCGCAGGATTTTATGGAAAGGGCCGCGCCGGAAACGGGGCGGCCCTTTTGCTTTGGCCCCTCTTGCTATCGGACATCGTCATGCGCAGGCTTCCTATCACTGCCCCCGCCGCCTTACTCCTTCTCCTCACCGCGTGCGGGCCAGCGTCGGACGCCGGGGTCGGCGGCGTCAGCGCCAGCGAAGCAAGCGCGCTCAACGATGCGGCGGCCATGCTGGACGCACAGGCCGGGCGAACGCAGGAGGGGAATGTCGACCTCAACCCGGCAGCCCGAGCCGCCGCCAGCGCCGATCGCGGTCGTATTCAGTCGCCCGTACAGGACAGACCGACCCCCTGACACCTGTTCATCAGGCAGTCCGGCCACCGGGAAAACGGGCCGCCCCTGTCGGAACGGCCCGCTTATCCTTCACCCTGTGGTCGCGCGATCAGCAATCGCGGTCGATCGCCCTGCCGGCCAGCGCCCCGACACCCGCGCCGATGATCGCACCCGTGGTGCCGTCGCCGCGCCCATAACGGCCGCTGCCCTTGCCGACTTCATTGCCGAGCAGACCACCGGCGATCGCCCCGATGATGGTGCCGCCCGTGCCCTTGTCCCGGCAACGATAACCGCCGCGATAGCCGCGATAATCATTCCGGTAATACCGGTCGCCGCGATAACCGCGATAGGCACGGTAATCGTTACGATGGCCGCGATAGCCACGATAATGCTGGCCCCGATCATAGGTGCGATGATAACCATCGCGCGCGGCGGCCGGCGTGGCGGTGACAGCGAAGGAAGCGACGCCCATTGCCAGCGCCGCGCCCAGATTGACAAAAAATTTGGTCTTCATGGCGTTGCTCCATCCTGTTCGGCGCCTGCCTCTCTGAAGAGGGATTCGCCATCGAACACCCTGCTTATGACTCGGGAGGCTTGAGCCGTGCCTGAATGGCAATGTCAGCGCCCGTTCAGTATCGCGCCGGCTGCCATAGCGGCTGTACCGCGCCGTCAAATGCCCTATATCGCCAGCGATGCGCCGAATCCTGATCGTTCTTGCCCTTGCGATCCTGCTCCTTCCCGGCCCGCACATCGGCAAGCCGGATATCGTGCGCCCCGGACGTCTTCTGGTCGACGCGCGCGCCTTGCCGCTCAGCGCGGCCGATCCGTCGCTCAGGCGGGTGGGGGCGCTGGAGTTCGTCGACGCCTGGCATCTGGAAAGCGACAATCCCGGCTTCGGCGGCATATCCTCATTGCTGGTCGATCCATCGGGGCAGGTCCTTGCCCTCAGCGATTCAGGCATGCTGATGGGCTTCCATGTCGGCCCGGGCGCGGCCAGGCGCCGGCCGTTCATCGCGCCGTTGCCGGTTCGGCCACAGGATCGGGACAAACCCTGGTGGGCCTGGGATTCCGAAGCGATGGCGCATGATCCCGCCACCGGCCGCTATTGGGTGGGGTTCGAACTACAGCAGATGATCTGCCGCTACGCGCCCGGTTTCGCGCGGGTGGAGGCATGCCGCGCCTGGCCCCAGATCGACGCCTGGCCCACGACCGGATCGATCGAATCGCTCGCCCGGCTGCCGGACGGCCGTTTCCTGGTGCTCGCCGAAATGGGGATGACCCGCGACGGCCAGCATGAAGCCTTGCTGTTCCCCGGCGATCCGGCAGACAAGGCTACCGCCGCGCCCATCCATCTGCGCTACACGCCGCCGCAGGGATATCGACCGACCGACGCGGTGATGCTGGACGACCGCCACCTGCTGGTGCTCAATCGCCGGCTGACGCTCCAGGAACTGTTCACCGCGACGATCGCGATCGTGGAACTGCCCACCACCCTGACACCCGGCGCCACGCTGCGGGCGCGGACGCTGGCGCGCCTCGCGCCGCCGCTGCTGTCCGACAATTTCGAGGGGATCGCCGTTACCCGCGAACAGGGGCGCGCAATGATATGGATCATTTCCGACGATAATCACGAATTCTTCCAGCGCACGCTGCTGCTGAAATTCGCGCTGCCTGACGCGGCTCTTTCCGACAAGGCCCTTGCCCGGCCGCCTGTACGGTAACGAAAAAAGCGGCCTGTCACCAGGCCGCCCGTTCGTCATCCCTGCCGTCAGGATCAGGCGGCGCTGGCCTGCTTCTTGACGATGTCACGCTTCAGGCGGCGCGCCTTGAGCGAAAGCTTCTCATCGCTGGTCTTCAGCAGCCAGTTGTCCAGACCGCCATTATGTTCGACCGAGCGCAAACCATGGGTCGACACGCGCAGCTTGACCGTCGTCTCCAGCGCTTCGGAAATCAGCGAAACATTCTGAAGATTGGGCAGGAACACCCGCTTGGTCTTGTTATTGGCGTGGGACACATTGTGACCCACCTGGCGACCCTTGCCGGTCAGTTCGCAGATGCGCGCCATAATTCAATCAACCCTATCGTCGGTATCGTTCGGAAAGCGGCGCGGATAGCGGGATTCGGGCAAGGCGTCAAGCCGGGGCGCGGCGACGGCCTGCACGGACGCAACCATAAAGGTGCGCGGCGCGTTCTATTGTCCTTAGGAGGATAACGCCATGCGCTTTTTAGGTGGATTGTTGCTGATCGTCCTGGTCATCGTAGCCGGCGCGTTCGCCTTCGGCTTCATCGATTTGCAGAAGGTGCAGGATGGTCGGCTGCCCGAGGTCGCGGTGAAGGAAGGACAATTGCCCCAATATAAGGCCAATGTGGGCAAGGTCGAAGTGGGCACCCGCAAGGAAACGGTGGACGTGCCGACGGTGGACGTGAAGAAGCCCTGACCGGATCGGCCGACGCCTGCGATCAGGGCCTCGCCCACGGCATGCCTGTTCGGTCGGCGGCCCGCCTGCTAAACGGGGGCATGCCGTCGCCCTGTCCCGCGCCTTTTCCCCTGCCCGCCCCCATGCGCCGCGCGCTGGACTTGGCGCATGCCGCCGCCCGCGCGGGGGAAGTCCCGGTCGGCGCCGTCGTCACCCGCGCCGGCCGAATTGTCGGGGAGGGAGAGAATCGCAACCGCCGCGACACCGATCCCACGGCACATGCCGAAATGGTCGCAATCCGTGCCGCCGCCGCCTGGCTGGGCGATTACCGCCTGACCAGCTGCGATCTTTGGGTCACGCTGGAACCGTGCCCGATGTGCGCGGGCGCCATATCCCACGCTCGTATCGAGCGCCTCTATTATGCGCTGTCGGACCCCAAAGGTGGCGGGATCGAGCAGGGACCACGCCTATACGCGCGTCCGCAATGTCTGCACCGGCCCGACGTCTATGGCGGTCTGGCGGAGGCGGAAGCCTCAGCGCTGATGCGGGATTTCTTCGCCGTCCGCCGCTGACGGCGCCCCATAATCGATCCGGTACACGCTATACGGCAGGGTGAGGCCGGTGTTGAGGCGCACCGGGGTCAGCCAGGACGGAATACGGCCGTTCGTCATATCGGCGTAAAAGCCGCGCGGGCTGCGCGCCTGATAGATGGTGCCCTCCGGGAAACCGGGGCAGATCAGCACATAGCGGGCATGGTGGCGCGCCGCGATCGCGCGGAAACCGTCCGCAGGTCCGTCGAACGCCCGGTGCACGTCCAATATCGTCGCGCCGTTGCGATGATAGGGGCCCGCCAGCGCGCTATGATGGGTGACGGCGATCAGCCGTGGCCCCAGATCGACCATGGTGAAAATGGTGGCCGGGGGCAGCTGGTCCAGCACGCGCAGGGCGGGCACCGTCCGGCACTGACCGTTCGCCTTGCGGGTCCGCTCCCGCCGCGCCTTGACGTCGGGCCTGGGCGCCGCGGCCTGCTGGCCGGTGGCCTGCGCCCAGAGCCGATTGGCCTGGGGGTAGAGCGGGTAGGCGAAGGCGACGACAGCCAGCATCGCCATCAGCAACACCGCCCCTGCCCGTGCCAGCGGCCGGGCCGTGAACAGCACGCGGATCGCCCGATGCGCGAGCCAGGCGGCCGGCGGGATGGCGAGCAGTTGCGCCGCCGGGCCGGCCCGCAATTGCCAGAACAGCAGGGCGATGGACAAGAGCATCATCAACCCGACCGTCGCCCACGACCAGAGCGCGTCCCCGTCGCGCCGCGCCGACCACAGCGCAAAGGGCAGCGCGACGATAGCGGCGGCGGGAATCGCCATCAGGGGGACGGCCAGCGACAGGGCCTGAACGGTAATGGGCTTGGCTTCCCGGATATTGGCGAGCCACAGCCGCTCCAGTTCCGGCGATATCTGATAAGCGCCGGTAAGACATTGGGGCCAGTTGAACCAGGCGAACGCCGCGACCAGCGCGCCTGTGGCCAACCCCGCCGCCAGCCGCGCCGGCCATCGGCGCAGCGGCAACAGCGCAAGCAGCACCATGCCCGCACAGGCCGCGCCCAGTATAGCCACCCATATCGGCGACAGCGCGTCGCACACCATTTCCCGATTGGCATGGCTGGCGGTCAGCACGAACAGCAGCGAGGCACCACCTCCCAGGCTGAGCGCATAGGGCAGCATGCGCCGCTGCGCCCCGTCGCAGAACACCCATCGCAGCGCGACCAGCGCACCGCCAGCCGCAAGGTAGACGATCATTTCCATGCCGATGGCGATCGACAAGGCGCTGGCGATCCCGGCGACGACACCGCCGCGCCGCCAGTCCCGATCGACCAGCCCCGCCACCATCAGCACCGTCAGCGCCAGTTGCCAGCCATGATGGTCGACGCGCATCGGTACATACATGCCGATCCCCATTTGCGCGGCGAGCGGCGCCAGCACCGCCAGCACCCAGCCAAGCCCGCCAGCCAGCCGCCGGGCAATGGCGCCCAGCGCCAGCATCAGCAGCAGCAGCGGGATCATGGGCGCGACGCCGCAGGCCAGGCGATCGGCCATCCCCTGGTCGACGAACGCGCGAAAGAACAGCATCAGGCCGGCGATCGGGATATCAACGATTCGCGACCAGTGGATATTACCGCCGACCGGCGGATCGAACCGATGCTGGGTCAGGTCGTACCAGCCCTGCCCCGCCAGCCAGTCCCGGACCTGCACATAGCGCACATTGTCGTCGGTATCGCTGAGCGTGAGCCAATGGATCTGCGGCCAGCGCAGGACGAGCAGCGCCGCGACGATCGCGATCCAGACCAGCACCGTCAGCCAGACCCGGTGCCGTTCGGCCCAGCCGGAAAGCAGCAGCGCGCCGTGACGGATGCGGCGGCGAAGGACATCCCGGCTTGGCAAGCTCATCCCCGGTGGCTTAAACGCTGCGCACCAAAGCGCAACGGGGCTGCATGAAAATCATCGATCGCCTTCCCCTGCCGCGCCAAATCCTGCGGGGATTGTCCGCGGAAAAACAGGCGCTGTTCTGGCAACTGGTGCGCTATGGCGTCACCGGTCTGTTCGTCACCGCCTGTCAGGCCGCGATCTACTGGTCGCTGGCCGCGCTGGCGGGTTTCCACCCGCAACTGGCAAACGCGATCGGCTATCTGGCGGCGCTGTGCATCGGCTATGTCCTGCACAGCAGCTTCACCTTTCGTGGCCATGGCGACCGGCAAGCGCCGGCGGCCGCGCGCGGCATGAAATTCGTCGCCGTGTCCCTCATCAGCTATGCGCTCAACGCCTTGTGGGTAGGTCTGTGCGTCACGATGCTGCGCTGGCCGGAATGGTCCCCCATCCCGGCCATGATCTTCGTAACGCCGGCAGTGGTGTTCGCCCTCAACCGGCAATGGGTGTTCCGTTAGGGCCGAACCGGAACCGCGCCCGGAACCACACTAGGCCGGCCGGGCATGCCCCCCCGCCCCGGTCAGTGGACGAACCGGGCGACGACATCGCGATAGGATCGGCTGACCTTCACCTGCGCGCCGGATTCCAGGATCAGGAAGCATTCGCCGTTGGTGTGCGGCTTCACCTGCCGCACCTGGCTGAGGTTGACGATGGTGGAACGATGAACGCGCTGGAAATTGCGCGGGTCCAGCCGCCGTTCGAGGTCCTTCATCGTTTCGCGCAGGATCAGGCTGTTGTCGGCGGTATAGATGCACATATAGTCGCCGGCCGCATCGATCCGTTCGATGCTGTCCACGTCGACGCGGAATATCTGCCCGCGATCCTTGATGTTGATGAGCTTTTCGAACCGATTGGAAGCCGGCGCCTCATGATCTGCCTCGACAGAAAAATCGGTCATCGCCTGCGGCGCGATCTCCGCCAGCACCTCGCGCAGCTTTTCGGCTTCCTGCACCTGCCGCTTTTCGGACAGGCGCTGGCGCACGCGGTCGAGCGCATCGGCCAGGCGCCCTTCCTCCACCGGCTTCATCAGATAATCGACCGCCTGCGCCTCGAACGCGCGGATCGCATGGTCGCTATAGGCGGTGACGAACACGAACAGCGGCGGTTCGACCTCCATCATGCCCTGGACGACGGAAAAGCCGTCGAAACCGGGCATCTGGATGTCCAGGAATACAAGGTCGGGCTTGTGGGTCTTGATAGCGCGAATGGCTTCGCGGCCGTTGGAGCATGTTTCGACGATTTCGACATCCTCATGGGCTTCGAGACGCAGCTTGAGGCCTTGGATAGCCAGGCTTTCGTCATCGACGAGGATTGTTCTGATTGTCATGCGGCCACTTTCGTTGGTTCATCCATAGTGAGGGGGATTTCGATCACGACCGAAAATCCGCCCGGCGTGGAACGCGTCTCAAAGCTCTGTCGTTCCCCGAAGGCCTGAATCAACCGGTCGCGGATGTTCGGCAGACCGACGCCGGTGCCCATGCTGGCCGGGATGTTCGGCCGGGCCGGCCCTTCGTTCAATCCCGGCCCGGTATCCGATACGACGATCCGCACATTTTCACCGGCAGGCTGCGCGCTGATCGAAATCTGCGCGCCCTCCTCCTTGGGCGTGACCGCATATTTGATCGCATTTTCCACCAGCGGCTGCAACAGCAGCGAAGGCAGGCGGGCATGGGCGACCTGGGGATCGATGGCGAAGACGGTCCGCAGCCGCTCCTCGAACCGCATCTTCTCTATCTCCAGATAGAGTTTGAGCGTCTCGACCTCCTGCTCGATGGTCACCTGCGCGGTCGGTTCGTTGATCAGCGTATAGCGCAGGAAGGACGACAGGCGCGAGAGCATCGCATTCGCCCGGTCGGTCTGTTTGAGCAGGACCAGCGTCGATATGCTGTTGAGCGTATTGAACAGGAAATGCGGGTTGAGCTGATAGCGCAGCATCGCGAGCTGCGCGCTGGACGCCTGATTTTCCAGCCGCAGCAGCTGGTCGGCCTGCTCCTCCACCGTCAGGTAGAAGTTGATCGCATAATAGAGCGCCGACCAGGCACCCAGCAAGGTCGTGGACAGGTAGAAAGCGCCCAGGAACAGTTGCAGCCCGGCGGTCGCACTGGTCCGGTTCTGGGTGGAAAAGACCCAGGCATCGATAAAGGCACACAGTCCCGCCGCCACCAGCACGACCAGAATCGACACACCCCAGGTGACGATCGGCCGCTGTTTGAGCAGCCATCGGAACATGGCGGCAAGAAGCAGCGTCACCGAATAGCCTGTGATCGTGGAAATCAGCACCGGCACCAGACTGGACAGCGGCTGCCCATTGGCGAGGGTGGACGTGGCACGCAACAGGAACGCCCCGGCCCAGCCCACCGATTGCAGGTTCCAGAACGCCCGGTTCTTGTCCGCGAAAAAAGGTTGCGGCTGAAAGCGATGAACAGACATTGACCGGAGCCTAGGAGATTTCGCGCGCAGGGTGAAGCCGGTCGCCATCGCGGGTCATCGCGCGGTCAGAGCGCGGCCGCCGCCTCGTCAAGCGGGTGCCCGCCCGCCGGTTCCCCGCTGGCCGGCTCCTCGTCCACCAGCGTCACCGCGTCGGGGCACAGCCACACCACGTCGCACAGGTCCAGCGTCCGGCCGTCATGCGCCTGAAGCGCGATGGGGCGAATCGGCTGGCGATCCCGCCGATCGGCCAGAATCTGGCAGGACGGCGGCGCGCAGCCCCATTTTTCCCCCCATTGCCGCAGGGCGATCATCACCGGCGCCAGTTCCCGCCCCTTTTCCGTCAGCCGATATTCGACCTTGCGCCGGTCGCACTGCATCGGCTGGCGCAGCATGATGCCGTTTTCCACCAGCCGCGCCAGACGGTTGGCCAGGATGTTGCGGGCGATGCCCAGCGTGCACTGAAATTCCTCGAAATGCCGGATTCCCGACAGCGCGCCGCGCAGGATGAGGAACGACCAGCGCTCTCCCATCGCCTCCAGCGCGCTGGGCAGCGCGCATTGATCCAGATCCTGCGCCACATTCGGTTTCATCATTTCACCAATAGCGCAAAGCCGATTCCGTTGCAAAATGCAGCGGCGTCGGCAGTCCGTTCACCCGATTCTGTGGATAATGGGATTTTTTTGTTGCACAGCAAGGCCCTTCCCACACAATCGGTATGAAATGCTGCGACAATATGAACTTATCGAACGGGTAAAACGCTACGATCCGCAGGCGGACGAAGCGATGATCAACCGCGCCTATGTTTTCTCGGTGCAGAAGCATGGCAGCCAGAAACGCGCCAGCGGCGACCCCTATTTCAGCCATCCGATCGAGGTGGCGGGAATATTGACCGATCTGTATCTGGACGACCAGACCATCGTGACCGCCCTGCTGCACGACACGATCGAAGACACGCTGGTCACCTATGAAGAGATCGAGCAGACGTTCGGCAAGGACATCGCCCGCATGGTCGACGGCGTGACCAAACTGAGCAAGATCGAGGCGATGTCCGAAAATGAACGCGCCGCGGAGAATCTGCGCAAATTCCTGCTCGCCATGTCGGACGATATACGCGTGCTGCTGGTCAAGCTGGCCGACCGGCTGCACAATATGCGCACGCTGCATTTCATCAAGAACCCGGACAAGCGCCGGCGCATCGCGCGCGAGACCATCGATATCTACGCCCCGCTGGCGGAGCGGATCGGCATGTATGATTTCATGCGCGAGATGCAGTTGCTCGCCTTTCGCGAGCTGGAGCCGGAAGCCTATGCCAGCATCACCCGGCGGCTGGAACAGTTGAAGGAAGGCGGCCATGACAAGGTCGACCGGATCGGCGCCGAACTGCAACTGCTGCTGGCCGGATCGGGAGTGTCGGTCAGCGTTTCAGGGCGCGAGAAACACCCCTATTCCATCTGGAAGAAGATGCAGGAACGCCATATCAGCTTCGAACAGCTGACCGACGTCATGGCGTTCCGTGTCATCACGGAGACGACGGACGACTGCTACCGCGCGCTCGGCATCGTCCACGGGACCTACAAAATGGTTCCCGGCCGGTTCAAGGATTATATCTCCACCCCCAAGCGCAACGGATATCAGTCGCTGCACACGACCGTCATCCATCAGGACAATGCGCGCATAGAGGTGCAGATCCGCAGTCGCCAGATGCATCACGACGCCGAACTGGGTCTGGCGGCGCACTGGGCCTACAAGCAGAAGGGCGATGCCACCGACCGGCAGGCCGCGTGGCTGCGCGACCTGGTCGAGATATTGGAGCAGAGCCAGGACGCCGACGAACTGCTCGAACATACCCGCATGGCGATGTATCAGGACCGCATCTTCGCCTTCACGCCCAAGGGTGAACTGCACCAGTTGCCGAAAGGATCGACCCCGGTGGATTTCGCCTATGCGGTCCACACGTCGCTGGGTAACCAGACGGTCGGGGTCAAGGTCAACGGCCGGGTGGTGCCGCTGCGCACCAGCCTGGAAAATGGCGATCAGGTCGAAATCCTGAAGTCGGAGGGGCAGGAACCGCAACCGGGCTGGCTGACCTTCGCCATCACCGGCAAGGCGCGCGCCGCCATCCGCCGCTTCATCCGCCAGAAACAGCGGACCGAGGAAATCGCGCTGGGTGAAAAACTCTATGAGGAGATTATCGGCCGCTTTTCCCCCGATCTGGCGAAGGAACTGGGTGACAAGGCGCTGACCGCCGCGCTCAAACGGTTGAAACTGGACGACCGCGCGTCACTGATGGTCGCCATCGCCACGCACCGCGTCCTCGATTCGGAGGTTATGGAAGCGCTGGTCCCCGGCTCCACCACGGACGGCGGGATGGACGAGGTGCGACCCCGCCAGCATGAACCCGTCTCCATTCGCGGACTGACACCCGGCATCGCCTACCAGCTGGGCGATTGCTGCCACCCGGTTCCGGGGGACCGCATCGTCGGCCTGCGCCGCACGGGCGAGCCAATCGAGGTGCACACGATCGATTGCCGGTCGCTCGAAGCCGGACAGGATGACGACTGGATCGACCTGTCATGGGACAGCAAGTCCAGGGGCGGCACCGCGCGCCTGTCCGTCATCGTCAAGAACCAGCCGGGCGCGCTGGCCGCCGTCGCCAATGTGTTCGGGGCGACCAAGGCCAATATCCTCAACCTCCAGCTGGTCAATCGCGAGGGGCCGTTCCACACCGACGTCATCGACCTGGAGGTCGCCGACGCCCAGCATCTCAACCGCATCCTGTCGGCGCTCCGCGCGCTGGAGACGGTGGTGCAGGCGGACCGGGTATAATGAGGGGTCCCGCACGGCGCGGGATGCGGCGCAGATTCCGCATGACATCGCCCCGCCATTTCTGTAAGGGCCGTGCCAGCGGACCCTTCGGGGTTCACCGTCCGAGACAGCTGGTGAAGGGAATTTGCCCTTCTTAATCTCCAGCCTAGACGGGGAAAAGTTCTTGCCGGACGGGCGCGTAAAGCCTGATCCGGGTCTGCCTGTCATCCTCCTTCTGGACCCGGGCCGTCGATCTCTCCCCCTTCGGACTTAGTGCCCCGCGTTTCCGCGCGGGTTTTGAGCCGTCTGCCGGTCCGCCGGCGGACATGAATGTGGAGAATGGCATGGATCGTAATCAGAAAGCTGAGGTCGTTTCCGCGCTGAACGCAGAACTGGCACAGGTGGGCGTGGTCGTCGTGACCCGCAACCTGGGCATGACCGTCGCCCAGTCGACCGTCCTGCGCCAGAAAATGCGCGAAGCCGGCGCGACCTACAAGGTTACGAAGAACCGCCTCGCCAGGATCGCCCTTGACGGCACCAGCTACACCGGCCTCAGCGACCTGCTGACCGGCCCGGTTGGCCTTGCCACCTCGGTCGATCCGGTCGCCGCCGCCAAGGTCGCGATCGATTTCGCCAAGACCAACGACAAGATCGAGATCGTTGGCGGCGCGATGGGCGAAGTGCTGCTCGATGCGGAGGGTGTGAAGGCCCTGGCATCGATGCCGTCGCTGGATGAACTGCGTGCGAAGCTGGTCGGCCTTCTGGTCGCCCCGGCTACCAAGCTCGCGACCGTCACCCAGGCACCGGCTGCGCAGCTCGCGCGGGTCTTCAACGCCTATGCGGAGAAGGAAGCGGCCTGATCGGCCCGTTCCCTTTCCGGCTTATCGTTTCAACGCACATGCGGGGACATCCCGCCTAGAAGGAATATCAAAATGGCAGACATCAACGCACTGGTCGACCAGCTTTCGGCCCTGACCGTCCTCGAAGCCGCCGAGCTGTCGAAGGCTCTGGAAGAGAAGTGGGGCGTTTCGGCCGCCGCTGCCGTCGCCGTCGCCGGCCCGGCCGCCGGTGCCCCGGCCGCCGCCGCCGCTGAAGAGCAGACCGAATTCGACGTGATCCTGACCGGCGACGGCGGCAAGAAGATCAACGTCATCAAGGAAGTCCGCGCCATCACCGGCCTGGGCCTGACCGAAGCCAAGACGCTGGTGGAATCCGCGCCCAAGGCGATCAAGGAAGGCGTCAGCAAGGACGAGGCCGAGAAGGTCAAGAAGCAGCTGGAAGAAGCCGGCGCGACCGTCGAACTCAAGTAATCGGCGAAAGCGGATATCCGGCCTGCCCCGCGCGGGCAGGACCGGAAGATCGGAAGAGGCGGTGCCGGCAACGGCGCCGCCTTTTTTCCTGTCCGGCCGGTTTCCCTGGGCGAAGGCGGAGCGGCGCACGATACAGCGCGTTGGCAAGGCGCCCATTGCGGCATAAGACGGGGCTCTGCCATGCCCAAGCCGCCCCTCCTCCCCCTGTGCGTTGCGCCGCTGCTGCTGGCGTCACCCCTGCTGTCGGCCTGTTCCGAACAGGCCAGCGGTCCGGTGATCGTCAGCGTCATCGGCACGCCGCAGGACCTGAACAGACCCCTGCAGGCGTTGCCCGCGCCCGGCGCAAAGCTGATGATGGAGGCAACCGCGCAAGGTCTGGTCGCCTTCGATGCGGGCGGGGAAGTGCTGCCCGCCCTGGCCCAGCGCTGGATCGTCGAGGATGACGGGCGCAGTTATATCTTTCGCTTGCGGCGCGCCTTCTGGGCCAATGGTGCCCGCGTCACCGCGCCCGATGTCGCGCGCATCCTGCACAGCCGCATAGAGACGCTGCGCCGGCTAGACCCGCATGGGCCGCTGGACGTCGTGGAGACGGTGGTGGCGATGACCGGCGAAGTGATCGAAATCCGGTTGGCGGCCGCCCGCCCCTATATCCTGCAAATGCTAGCGCAGCCGCAAATGGGCATCCTGGCGCGCGGCGGCGGTACGGGCCCCTATCGCGCCGTTCCGCATATCGGCCTGATCCAGCTGAAACCCGTGGGGGCGCCGCGCGGCGATGACGAGGATCGGGAGGCACCGACGCCGCCATGGGACACCCGTGTCCTGCGCGCCGAACGCGCCGCCCTCGCCATTGCGCGCTTTCGCGCGGGCTATGCCGCGCTGGTGCTGGGCGGACGGTTCAATGACCTGCCGCTGCTGACCGCGGCCGGCATCGATCGCAACGCGGTCAGGGTCGACCCGGTTCAGGGCCTGCTGGGTCTGGCCGTCACCGGCGAAGGCGCATTGTTGCAGGACGGCCCGGTTCGTCAGGCGCTGTCGATGGCGATCGATCGGGACCAGTTGCACGCGGCCTTCCCGCTGGGCGGCTGGGCCACCACCGATCAGTTGGTGCCCCAGCAACTGGGGCTGCCGACGCCGCCGGCGCGGCCGGAATGGACGGCGCTGACGATGGACGAACGCCGGGCGCGGGCGCGGGCGGCCGTCGAACGCTGGCGCGCGGACCATGGCGATCCGCCCGCCATCCGTATTGCCCTGCCGCCGGGAGCTGGTTCCACGCTGCTGTACGGATTGCTGGCGCAGCAGATGCGCGCCATCGGACTGACCGCGCAGCGGGTCGACATGACCGCCCGCCAGATCGACCTTCAACTGATCGATGAAGTCGCCGCCTATGACAGCGCGCTCTGGTATCTGGGCCGCGTGGGATGCGCCCGCAAGCTGCTCTGCAGCAAGGAAGCGGAGGCGCGGATGCAGGCCGCCAACCTTGCCTCCACGCCGGAGGACAGGGCCGCGCGGATCGGCGAAGCGATCGATCTGGTCGAAGCCCATGGCGGCTATATCCCGCTCGGCGCGCCAGTGCGCTGGTCGCTGGTGTCCCGGCGGCTGGCCGGCTTCACGCCATCCCCGCGCGCGCGCCACCCATTGAACCATCTGTTCGGCAGCACCAATTAAGGGGTCGGAGGACAGCATGTCGATTTCGCAGGACCAGTTCGACCGCGTCATGCGGGATATTTCCAGCCTTGGCCCCGGCTTCAGCGCCAGCATCGGGCGCGATCCGGCCGCGATCCGGCGCCGCATCGAAATGATGGAAGCGCTGCTGGAAAGGATGTTCGTCATTCCCGGCACGAAGCAGCGGGTCGGGCTGGACAGTCTGGCCGGCCTCGTCCCGGTGGTCGGCGACATCGTCACCGCCGTCATGGGCGCATGGATCGTGTGGGAAGCACGCAATCTGGGCATGTCGAAATGGCAGATCGCGCGCATGGCCGGCAATGTCGGCATCGACACGCTGATCGGCGCCATTCCCTTTGCCGGGGACCTGTTCGACTTCCTCTACCGCTCCAACAGCCGAAATCTGCGTATCATCCGCCGCCACCTTGACCGGCATCACCCCGCGACGGCGACGATAGAGAACTGATCCGCCTCAGGGCGCGGCGCTGTTGGTCAACGGCTGCACATTGGGGTCGAGATCGAGCACCAGTCCCGGCGTGCGGGCCGGGCGGACGGGGGATCTTGCCCGCGTGCCGGCCGATTCCGACGGCTTTCTCCTGACCGCCGATGAAGACGTGACGGGACGCCCCGGACCCGGTTCGATCCGCAGGATGGACGCCGCGGCGGCCCCTGTCTTGCGCGCGGGGCAGCGGGCGAATTCCATCTGCCGATCCATGCACAGCCACACTTCCGCCAGCCAGTTGCCACGCGTCGTACGCACGCGGATCATCTCCGGCTTCAGCGCGCGATTGGCCCTGGCGAAGGCGCGGGTGAAGGCATCCACCGTCAAATTGGGCTGCCGTGCCAGCGCCGCCATGTCGGGATAGCGGATCGACCGGTAAAAGGCGCGGGCCAGATCGAAATACAGCTCCGGCCGGGTCGCCATGCAAGTGCCGTGCTTCGCCCATTCATGCTGCAACAGTTGCACCGACGGCGTCATGCACAGATTCTTGCGGATCTCCGCCGGGGACAAAAGCGAGGCGGGCCGACAATATTGCGGCCATTCGGCCCCCACGCCGTCCGGCCACAGGCCATGCAGCGTGAAACCGAACCGGACAGCGCGCCCGCATTGCAACGCATGGCGCGCGCCCCGCGCGGTGGAGCAATGCTGGGGCGACCATGTCAGGGCAAGCGTATAGGCCCCGACCGGCAGGACACGACGCGGGTCGGCTTTGGTCGGCGCTTCGACCTGCGGCCGCGCAACCTGGCGCGGCGGGGAACAGTGAAACGCCTGCGCCAGCGCGGCGACAGGTGTCGCCAGCAGGACCGCCGCCGCCACACCACCGACACGCCGGCCTGCCCTAGGCACGGGCGAAATCCAGGCCGATATCGGCGGCGGGCGCCGATTGCGTCAGCCGCCCGACGCTGATGAAGGTCACGCCGGTCTGGGCGATCGCGCGGATCGTGTCGAGCCGCACGCCGCCCGATGCCTCGGTCGGGACGCGGCCGTTGACCAGCGCGACCGCACCGGTCAACGTCGCCGGGTCCATATTGTCGAGCAGCAAATGGGTCGCGCCGGCCGCGAGCGCCGGTTCGATCTGGTCGACCCGGTCCACCTCGACGATGATGCGCGCGATGCCCGCCACCTTCGCGCGACCGACCGCTTCCGTCACCGATCCGGCCACCGCGACATGATTGTCCTTGATCATCGCCGCGTCCCACAGGCCCATGCGATGATTGGTCGCCCCGCCCTGCCGCGTGGCATATTTTTCCAGCAGGCGCAGGCCGGGAATCGTCTTGCGGGTGTCGAGCAGGGTGGCGCCCGTTCCGGCGATGGCGTCGACATAGCGGCTGGTCATGGTGGCGATGCCGGTCAGATGCTGGACGGTGTTCAGCGCCGATCGCTCCGCCGTCAGCATCGCCCGTGCTTTGCCCTTCAGCCGCATGACGGCGGTGCCCGCCGCCACCCGGTCGCCATCCTGCGCCAGCAGGTCGACGACCGCATCGGGATCGCAGGCGCGGAAGAAGGCGGCTGCCACGGGCAGGCCGGCCAGCGTCACCTCATCGCGGCTGTCCATCACCCCGTCAAACACCGCATCGGCCGGGATTACCGCCTCGCTGGTGACGTCGCGGCCGTCCGGGCCAAGATCTTCGGCCAGCGTCGCGGCAACGAAGGCGTCGAGATCGAAACCGGGCAGGAAAAAACTCATGCGTGCGTCAGCCTTTGTGCGATCGTCTCCATCATCCCTGCCTGCTCGCTGCCGGCTGGAAAGGTCCAGAAGTCATTTTTCCGGCGCGGCCACGGCCATTCCCGCCGCAAAACGCCGCGCAGACGCTTGGCGCACAGCCCGTGGCGCCCGGCGACATCCATCGCCGTTACCATGGTTTCCATCAGCGCGCGCCCACATCGCCCTGTCCCACCGTATTGCTCGCCATGTCGAGCATGCGGTCGAGGCTTTTCCTGGCCGCAAGCCGCAATTCCTCGTCCATCTCGATCCGCGGCTGGAGGTCGCGCAACGCCAGATAGAGTTTCTCCATCGTGTTGAGCGCCATATAGGGACAGATGTTGCAGTTGCAGTTGCCGTCCGCGCCCGGTGCGCCGATGAAGGTCTTATCCGGCACCGCCTTTTCCATCTGGTGGATGATGTGCGGTTCGGTGGCGACGATCAGCGTGTCGCCCGGCATGGTCTTGGCAAAGGTCAATATGCCGCTGGTCGATCCGACATAATCAGCATGATCGACGATATAAGGCGGACATTCGGGATGCGCGGCGATCGGCGCATCGGGATGCTGCGCCTTCAGCTTGAGCAGTTCGGTCTCGCTGAACGCCTCATGGACAATGCACACGCCCGGCCACAGCAGCATGTCGCGATCGAATTTACGCATGAGATAACCGCCCAGATGCTTATCGGGGCCGAAGATGATCTTCTGGTCCTTCGGGATCTGGGCCAGGATGGTTTCGGCCGACGAACTGGTCACGATGATGTCGGACAACGCCTTCACCTCCGCCGAGCAGTTGATGTAGCTGAGCGCGATATGATCGGGATGCGCGTCGCGAAACGCCTTGAACTGGCCGGGCGGGCAACTGTCCTCCAGACTGCACCCGGCGTCCATGTCGGGCAGCACGACGATCTTCTGCGGCGACAGGATCTTGGCCGTTTCCGCCATGAACCGCACACCGCAAAAAGCGATGACCTCCGCGTCGGTTTCGGCCGCCTTGCGCGAAAGCTCCAGACTGTCGCCGACGAAATCCGACAGATCCTGAATTTCGGGCGTCTGGTAATAATGGCCCAGGATCACGGCGTTGCGCTCCTTGCGCAAACGGTCAATCTCCGCGCGCAGGTCCGTGCCCTGCGGAATTCCGGTAATGGCGTTCATCTCTACCCCTAAACTCGGTCCCTTGCGGCCGTATAACGCTTCTGGCCCGACGGCGACGGATTTGCGACCGCTCTAGCGGCCCTGCCGCCGCTGTGCCAGCACCTCGTTGATGGGCGTGGTCACGTCCCACTGCTCGTTCGACCGCGTGCCGCGTTCCGCCGGGAAGGTGACGATCACGCGCGCATCGCCCTGCCCCGCCGCGGCCAGCGGCGCGCCCATCAGCCGCGCCAGCGCCGCGCGCCCATATTCGCGCGCCTGCGCCATGCGCTCGGGCGATGCGGCCGCCGCCTGAACCCGCGCCTGTGCATGGGCCGACGTCTGGCGGCTCAATTCCTCACCGGCCTCCCGCGTCACGAACAGCCCGCCGGTCCGCACCAGCGTCCGCCGGCTTTCGTCGACATTGGCCCGGCCCGGCCGCACGTCGGGCGCGTTGACGATCAGGGTGCGCGACGCCGCGTCCCATTCCAGGTCGCGCGCGCCGATGCGGCCGACATCGATGAAATAATCGACGGAAAAGGGCATTTTCACCAGCTGGTCCGATTTGAGCAGCCCAAAACCGCGCACATCGCGCGCCGTGCTCTGTATCGTACCGGACAGGTCCGACACCTTCAGCGTGCTCGCCCCGACCAGCCGCTCTGCGACGATCGTCGTCACCGCCGCGCCATCCTCCTCGACCGTGACGACATAATCGCGGTTGTACCGCTGCCACCCGATCAGCATGACGGCCGCCACCACCGCCGCCAGCAGCAGCCAGACGAGGAGGATGCGGGGCCCGTGGCGTTTCAGCGCATCTGCCATCGGCCGTCCGCCGTCACGGCGGCCAGGCCGCGCTGGTCCAGGTCGATGAGATGCGCCAGAACCGACCGCCCTGCCGCCGGATGCAGGCGGGGGTCGACGCCCTTGTACATGTCGCTCACCATGTCCGTGACCGCGCTGGCGCCATGGCGTTGCAGGAAGCGCACTATCTGCCCTTCCCGCTGACGGCGGTGCCCCATCATGCCGCGCGCCAGCCGCTGCGGCGTGTCGACGGGATCGCCATGAGCGGGATAATATACAGCGTCGGCGCGGCCGACCAGCCGCTCCATCGACCGCATATAGGCCGCCATGTCGCCATCGGGCGGCGACACCACGCTGGTCGACCAGCCCATGATGTGATCGCCGGTGAACAGGGCGTTCTCCTCCACCAGCGCGAAGCACAGATGGTTGGATGTATGGCCCGGCGTCGCCACCGCTTCCAGCGTCCAGCCGCGACCCGTCACACGCTCCCCGTCCGCCAGCACCCGGTCGGGCCGATAGCCCGCGTCGAACGCGGCGTCGGCGCGCGGCCCGTCATCGTCCATGGTCAGCGGCGCGCACCCGACGACCGGCGCGCCCGTGGCCTGAGCGAGCGGCGCCGCCGCCGGGCTGTGGTCGCGGTGCGTGTGGGTGCACAGGATAGCGGCGACGGGGCGGCCCGCAATCGCCGCGGTGAGCGCATTGAGATGGTCGGGTTCCGCCGGTCCCGGATCGATGACGGCGAGTTCCTCGATCCCCACCAGATAGGTTTGCGTGCCGGTATAGGTGAAGGGCGACGGGTTGGGCGCGAGCACGCGCCCGACCAGCGGCGACAGCTGCATCAGCATGCCGGTCGGCAGATCGGCGAGGTCGAAGGGTATGTCCATGCTTCCTTCATGTGCCCCTCCGCCAGCATTTTTCAAGAGCATTTGGGGATTCCGCCGTGGCGCGGGCGGCTGTATCATGCCGCCATGGACACCGCCCGGACCCTCAGCGCGCAATGGCGCCGCCATCTGGCACTGGACCGGCGGCGGTCGGTGCACACCGTGCGCGCCTATGTGGCGAGCGCGGAACGGCTGATGGCGTTCCTGGCCCGGCATCAGGGCGGCGCGGTCAGCCGCGCGACCCTCGCCGCCATCGGACAGGCGGAACTGCGCGCTTTTCTGGCTGACCGGCGGATGGACGGGATCGGCAACCTGTCCGCCGCGCGCGAACTGTCGGCGGTGCGCGGTTTCCTGAAATTCGTCGCCGGAGAGGACGGGCGCGCGCCGGCGTTGAAGGGACCGCGCGTCAAACGCGGCCTGCCCCGCCCCGTCTCCCCCGACGAAGCCGTGGCGCTGGCGGACGATCTGGCGCAAACCGCGCGCGTGCCGTGGATGGGCGCACGCGACTGGGCGGTGCTGCTGCTGCTCTATGGCGCGGGCCTGCGCATCGGCGAGGCGTTGGGGCTGACCGGCGCTGCGCTGCCGCTGGCGGACACCATCCGGGTGACCGGCAAAAGGGGCAAGGTGCGGCAGGTTCCCCTGTTGCCGCAGGTGCGTGAGGCGATCGACCATTATGTCGCGCTCTGCCCCTGGCCGATGACACGGGACGAAGCGCTGTTTCGCGGCGCGCGCGGCGGCCCGCTGTCCCCCGCACTGATCCGCCGCGCGGTGCAGGGCGCGCGCGGGCGGCTGGGCCTGTCGGACAGGACCACGCCGCATGCGCTGCGCCACAGTTTCGCCACCCATCTGCTTGGGCGGGGGGCGGACCTGCGCAGCCTGCAGGAACTGCTCGGCCACGCCAGCCTGTCGTCGACCCAGATCTATACGCAGGTCGATGCCGCCCATCTGCTCGACATTTATCGCAACGCCCATCCGCGGGCCTGACAGGTCAGCCTTTCGGTTTCCAGGTCGACAGCCGCCAGATATACAGGACCACCGCCCCGATCACACAGGCCGTCGCGACCGGCCCCACATAACGGTCGATGTCGCGGAAATTCTGGCCCAGCACGAACCCGGCATAGGCCAGCACTATGTTCCAGATCAGCGCGCCGCCCGCCGTCCAGATCAGGAAGCGGACATGCCCCATGCGGAACAGCCCCGCCGGCAGGGAAATCATGGTGCGGAACGCCGGCAGGAAGCGGAACACGAATACGACGATCTGGCCATATTTGCCGAACAGCCGGTCGAGCGCCTCCACATCCCGCCATTCCAGCGTCGCCCAGCGGCCATAGCGGTCGACCAGCGGCCTGAGCCGTTCGAATCCCAGTATATGGCCGACCAGATACCAGAAATAATTGCCCACGGTCGTGCCCAGCGTGCCCGCCAGCAACAGCAGGCCCATGTCCATCCGCCCCTGCCCGACCCGAATGCCGCCAATACCCATGATCAGTTCCGACGGGATGGGCGGAAACACGTTTTCCAGGATCATGAGGAAGAATATCCCCCAATAACCGCCCGCGTCGATAAGGCGCAGAACCCAGTCGGTCATCGCCCGTCACCCCTGCCCCGGTTCGCGGAAAGGCCGGCGGACACGCGGCCTGCGCCGGGAAGAGGGACGACGCGCATGGCCGGTCAGGTCGCGGCCCGCGCCGCGAGACGGGCCGCGATGGCGTCCCATATCATGCCGCCGGTGTCCGTCCCGTCAAAGGCGTCGATCGATACGATGCCGGTCGGGGAGGTAACGTTGATTTCCGTCAGCCATTGCCCGCCGATCACGTCGATTCCGACGAACAACAGGCCGCGCCGCTTCAGTTCCGGCCCCATGGCCGCGCAAATCTCGCGCTCACGCTCGGTCAGCTGTGTTTTGGCGGCCGAACCGCCGACGGCCAGATTGGACCGGATCTCGCCGGCGCCGGGAATGCGGTTGACCGCGCCCGCAACCTCGCCATCCACCAGCACGATACGCTTGTCGCCTTCGGCAACGCCGGGGATGAACGCCTGCACCATGAACGGTTCAACCCACGAAGCGTTGAAGATTTCCACCAGCGCCGACAGGTTGGACCCCTTCGCGTCGACATGGAAGACGGCGTTGCCGGCATTGCCGTACAGCGGCTTGACGACGATTTCGCCATGTTCGGCCAGAAAGCGCCTGACCTCCGCCAGATCGCGGGTGATCATCGTGGGCGGCATGAACCGCGCATAATCGAGCACGAACAGCTTTTCGGGCGCGTTACGCACCGACGCCGGATCGTTCACTACCAGCGTCTCGCCCGCGATCCGTTCCAGCAGATGCGTGGCGGTGATGTAGCGCAGGTCAAAGGGTGGGTCCTGCCGCATCAGTACGACGTCAGTATCGCGCCCGAGGTCCAGTACCTCCCAGTCGCCGAAGGTGAAATGGTCGCCCTCCACCTTCCGTACGCTGACCGACCGCGCCCGTGCCAGCACGCGCCCGTCGCGATAGCTGAGGTCGCTCGCCAGATAATGGTAAAGCCGATGCCCGCGCGCCTGTGCCGCCAGCATGATGTGAAAGGTCGAATCGCCCCCGATCCGAATCGTCTCCATGGGGTCCATCTGCACCGCGACGGTCAGAGTTTCGATCCGGGTCATATATGCGCCTTCCTTCCAGAGCCGAAAGGCTTTCACCCCCCATGCCAGACGTTCGTCAGATGGCGCGGCGCGTGCCCCGGCGCAAGCAGGATGACGTCGATTCGCATGTCGTCGCCCGGCTGCGCCAGCGCATGCCATAATAATTCGGCCGCCGCCGCCACCCGCGCCAGCCGCCGTTCGTCGATTGCAAGGTCGAGGTCCGCAGCGGTCGCGCGGCTTTTCACCTCGACGAACGCGAGCATCGTGCCGCGTCGGGCGACCAGGTCGACTTCGCCCGCGGCGGTACGCATGCGCCGGCCGACGATACGCCACCCCTTCAGCCGCAGCCACCAGGCGGCAATGCGTTCAGCCTGCCGTCCGCGCCGTTCCGCCGCCAGCCTCCGGGCGCTGCCCGCACCCTTCAACCCTTGAGTTCCATTGCACGGGTGTACAGGGCGCGGCGATCCATGCCGAACGCCTTCGCGACCGTCCCGGCCGCCCTGGACACGGGCAGCCGCTCCATCGCGTCCAGCAGCGCGGCGTCGACCTCCTCCGCGCTGGCGGGCGCGGCTTCGCCGGGGGGACCGACCACGACCACTATCTCCCCCCTGGGCGGCGCGTCGGCATAGCGGGCGGCCAGATCGGTCAGCGTGCCGGTCACCGTCTCTTCATACGCCTTGCTGATCTCGCGGCTGACCGCCGCGTCGCGGTCGCCCAGCCCCGCCGCCATCGCCGCCAGGCTGTCCGACAGGCGCGGACCGCTTTCGTAGAACACCAATGTCGCCCGCAGTGTCGCCACCTCCGCCAGCGCATCGGCGCGGGCCTTCGCCTTTGACGGCAGGAACCCCATGAACAGGAAACGGTCGGTGGGCAGGCCCGACAGCGTCAGCGCCGCGATCGCCGCGCTCGGGCCCGGCAGGGTCGTGACCTTGCGCCCCGCCGCCCGCGCGTCGCGCACCAGCTTGTAACCCGGATCGGAGATGAGCGGTGTTCCGGCGTCCGACAGCAGCGCGACCGATTCGTGCGCCATCCGCTCGACCAGGCGGGCGCGCACGCCTTCGCTGCTGTGGTCGTGATAGGGCTGCATGGGCCGGTCCGACCCGGCATGACGCAGCAGGCGCGCGCTGACCCGCGTATCTTCCACAGCGACGATGTCGGCCAGACGCAATATGTCGGCCGCGCGCGCGGAAAGGTCTCCCAGGTTGCCGATCGGCCCCGCGACGATATAAAGGCCCGGTTCAAGCGGTGATACGCAGCGATTTTCCATAAGGACGCCAGATGACAGAGACGGATGCCCCACGGCAAGCGCACATGTTTATCACCATGAAGCGCGGCGCGCATATCCTGCTGGCGGCGGCCGCGCTGCTGGTGGCGGGGTGCCAGTCCATCGTGCCCAAGGGACCGGCGCCCACCCAGCCGACCGGGCCTGCCCAGCCGACTGGCCCCGACATCAGCCAGGGGTTGCCGACCGATACGGAACGCCACCGTGTCGCGTTGCTGGTGCCGATGACAGGCACCAATGCCGGCGTGGGGCAATCGATCGCGAACGCAACGACGCTGGCGCTGCTGGATACGAAGGCGGACAAGGTCCGCATCACCACCTATGATACGGCGCCGGGCGCCGCCGCCGCCGTGAACAAGGCGCTGGCGGACGGCAACCGGCTGATCCTGGGGCCGCTGCTGGCCGATGACGCGCGGATCGTCGGTCCCGTCGCCGCCCGGGCCGGCGTGCCGGTCGTCAGCTTTTCCAACGACGTGGCGATCGCGGGCAACGGCGTGTTCGTGATGGGCTATAATCCCAACCAGTCGATCGAACGCGTCGTCGGCTTCGCCCGGCAGAAAGGCCTGTCGAGCTTCGGCGCGCTGGTCCCGCGCGGTGTATATGGCGAACGGTCGGGCACGGCGCTGCTGCGCGCGGTGGAGGATGCCGGCGGCACGGTCGTATCGATGCAGACGTTCGACCGCACGGCGTCGTCCATCGCCGCGGCGGTCAAGAAATTGCAGGCCGCATCCAGCTATGACGCGCTGCTGATCGCCGACAGCGGCCGTGTGGCTTTGCAAGTCGCCCCGATCGTGCGGCAAAATGGCGGCGCCACCGCCCGCCTGCTGGGCACCGAATTGTGGAATACCGACAACAGGGTGGCGTCCAGCCCCGCACTGCGCGGGGCCTGGTTCGCCAGCGTGTCGGACGCCCTTTATCGCCAGTTGGCGACCAAATATCGCGCCCGGTTCGGCAGCGCGCCATTCCGCCTGTCCTCGCTCGGCTATGACGCGGTGCTGCTGACGGTGCGGATCGCGCAGGACTGGAAACCCGGCACGCCGTTCCCGGTCGCGCGCCTGCGCGACTCGAGCGGCTTTTCCGGCATTGACGGGGCGTTCCGGTTCGGCCGCAACGGCGTTGCCGAACGCGCGCTGGAGGTTTCGGAAATCGGCGCCGGCACCTTTACGGTGGTCAATCCCGCACCGCGCGCATTCGCCGACTGACCGGGCGCGCAGGCGCGACGCCTAACTCCCGTCACGCTTACATCACGTCCGTGGCCGGGGGATCAGCCATGCGGCGAAACTGGTGATGAACAATATAGCCGCCGTGATGAGGAAGGCGTGGTTCAGCGCCAATATGGACGTCTGCTGATCCACCAGCGTGCCGATGACCTGCCTGCTCTGCTCGGCGGAGAAGCCCATGGCCGATAGCTGGGCCTGGGTATCGGCAGGGTGCAGGTTCGACGCCAGTTCGTTCTGGAAAACACGCTGGGTACTGACCCAGATGGTCAGCACGATCGACGTCGATATGGCGATGGCCATGGTGCGCGTGAAATTTTGAAGCCCCGCGCCCGACGCCATTTCGCGCGGCTTGACCGCGCCCAGCGTGATGGCAGTAACCGAAATGAAGAAGAAGGGCATGGCGATGCCCTGCAGAATCTGCGGCAGCGCCAGCGTCCAGAAATCCGCCGTCGTCGTCCATTGCGCGCGCAGAAGGGACATGGCCGACAGCCACATCGCGCCCAGAAAGATCATCCATCGCGGGTCGATCCGGTTGATCAGCCGCCCGGCGATGGGCGCGCCCGGAATCGCCGTCATCGCCGTAAACGCCGTCACCAGTCCGGCGGAAAACGCGGTGTAGCCCATCGAGAGTTGCAGCCATTGCGGGATGATGACGATCCCGGCGAAATAGGAGCCGAAACACAGCGCCAGAGCGATCACGCCCATGGTGAAGCCGCGATGGCGGAACACGCGCAGGTCGACGATCGGGTGATCATCGGTCAGTTCCCAGATGATGAAGATCAGAAAGACGACCGCCGCGAACAGGGCAAGTCCCAGAATCAGCGGATCGGCGAACCAGTCACGGTCCCGCCCGATATCCAGCACGATCTGGAGGCAACCGATCCAGCAGATCAGCAGGCCCAGACCCACCAGATCGATCGGGTTCTTCTGAACCGGCGTTTCCAGCGGCCGCAACAGCGCCATCGCCGCCAAGATACACAGGATCGCCACCGGCAGGTTGATGAAGAAGATCCAGTGCCAGCTCCAGTTGTCGCTGATATAACCGCCGATAATCGGCCCCAGCGCCGGCGCCAGCAATGTGGTCATCGCCCACAGCCCCATCGCCCGCCCCCGCGCCTCCGGCGGGAAGGCGCGCAGCAGCAGCATCTGTGAAATAGGCATGAGCGGCGCGCCGCATATTCCCTGACCCACGCGGCACACGACGAGCATGCCGAGCGAAAAGGACAGGCCGCAGAGCAGCGAAAACACGCCAAAGCCGATCATGCCGAAAATGAAGGTGCGCACCGCCCCGAAGCGCAGGGCCATCCACCCCGTCAGCGGCAGGCAGATCGCCTCCGCCACCGCGTAGGAGGTGATGATCCAGGTCCCCTGATCGGGCGTGATTCCCAGATTTCCGGCGATATGGGGGATGGAGACATTGGCGATCGACAGGTCCAGCACGACCATGAAGTTGCTGATCGCCAGAACCAGCCCCGCCAACGTGCGATGACGCGCGGAAAGCTGCGGTTCGGAAGCTGCTTGCGCCACGCCGCCCCTCCTCATTTATCCGAAAGGTCGATCTCGACATCCATCGACAGGCCCACGCGCAGCGGATGGGCAGCCAGTTCCCGGGGGTCGAGCGCGATCCGAACCGGCAGCCGCTGCACCACCTTGATCCAGTTGCCGGTCGCGTTCTGCGCCGGAATCAGCGCCATCGAAGATCCGGTTCCACCCGACAAGCCGACCACACGGCCATGATAAACGACGTCGCCGCCATAAATGTCGGCGGTCATCCGGGCAGGCATGCCGACCTTGACCCGGCGCAGTTGCCGTTCCTTGAAATTGGCGTCGACATAGACCTGCGACAACGGCACGATCGTCATGATCGGATTGCCCTGCGTCACGCGCTGGCCCACCTGCACCTGCCGCCTGGTGACGACCCCGTCTATGGGTGCGCGAATGACCGTGCGGTCAAGATCCAGACGCGCCGATTCGAGCCGCGCCTTGGCCGCCAGCACAGCCGGATCGGTTTCGATCGTCGATCCCCTGACGAGCGCATCGTTGGCGGCCAGTTCGCCGCGCGCCGCGCCGCGCGTCGCCTCTGCCTGCGCTACGCCAGCGCGCGCCTGGTCCAGCGCCGCGCGCGCCCCGGCAAAGCCCATGCGCGCGCGGGTCAGTTCATCACCCCACACGGCGCCCCCCGGCGCCACCGCCACGCGCCCTTGCAGGTCGATGCGCGCCTTGTCGAAATCCGCCTGCGCCGTCGCCAGCAAAGCGCCGGCGCGGGCGATGTCCGCCCCGCGCGCCTGAACCTGCGCCGACAGCGCGACACTGGTCGCCGACGCCTGACGGAACCGGCGCCGCGCCTCCGCCAGATCGGCTTCGGCCTGGGCGATCGCGATCCGGGCGTTGGTCGGGTCCAGCTTCGCCACGATGTCGCCGCGCCTGACCGTCTGGGTATCGCTGACCTCAACCGCGATCGCCTGGGCCGACAGCAGCGGCGTCACCAGCGCCACTTCGGCGTTCACATAGGCATTGTCGGTCTGCACATGGTTGCGGCCGATCAGCATGTACCACAGCGTATAGACGATGCCGACGATCGCCACCGTCAGCGCGAGTCGCAGCAGCCATGTGCGGCGCGCAGCCGCGCGTGCGGCACTGGCCTGCGGGTCCACGGCGCCATCCTCGGCCGCGCTCTGGGGAATGTCGATCGGGGCGTCAGCCATTGGGTCGATCCTTGGCAAGAATATCGGTCGCGGCAAATCCGCCGCCCAGCGCGCGCACCAGGGCGACATCCAGCGTGAAGGCACGCATGGCGAGCGTCGCGGCGGTCTGGCGCGCCTGCAGCAGCCGTTCCTCCACGACCAGCACGTCGAGATAGGTGGACAGGCCCCCTTCATAGCGTTTGCGCGCAATGCCATAGGCCTGTTCCGACGCGGCGAGCGCGGCGCGGGCATCGGTCAGCCGCTGGCCGAGCGCGCGCTGGCTGGTGACGGCATCGGCCACCTCCCGATAGGCGTCGATCACCGTGCGGTCATAGCTGGCGACCGCCTCGTCATAGCTGGCCCGCGCGCCGCGATATCGGCCGGTCAGGGCGCCGCCGTGAAAGATCGGCAGGCTGATCGCCGGGCCGGCCGACCCATAGACCGAATCCCGCCGGACCAGATCATCAAGGCCCAGCGCCTGAACCCCGACCAGCGCCGACAGGCTGATCGCCGGAAAGAAATCGGCGCGCGCCACCTTGATACGGCTGGCGGCCGCTTCCATCCGCGCCCGGGCCGCCGCGATATCGGGCCGCCGGCCGATCAGGTCGGTGGTGACGCCGGCCGGGAGTCCCTGCGCGGTCAGGCCATGCGCGGTCAGCACCGACAGCGCCGGACGAGTGATGTCGAGCCCGCGATCAGGACCGGCGCCAAGCAAGGCCGCGATCTGGTTCCGGCGCAATGCGATCGCCTCATCCGCGGCGGCCAGTTCCGCGCGCGCGGTCGACAGTCCGGCCTCCGCCTGACGCACGTCGCCCAGCGTGTCGAGGCCGCTGCGCATGCGGTCATCGACCAGCTTGCGGGTCGAGGCGCGGATATCCAGCGCGCCCTGACGGACATCCCGTTCGACATACAGCCGCGCCAGATCGGCATAGGCTTGCGCAATGCCCGTCGTCAGCATCAGGCGCGCCTGCCGCGCGTCGATGGCGGCCGCCCGTGTTTCCGACGTGGCCGCCGCCAATGCCGCGCGGTTTTTCCCCCACAGGTCCAGGTCCAGGGAAAAGGACAGCGCGCCCAGCCCATGATCATGCCATCCCTGGGGGAGCACATCCTTGAATTCCGGCGGAAAGCCGGTGTTCAGGCTCTGGCGGTCCATGGTGACGCTGCCCTGAGCGTCCAGCCGGGGGAGCAGCGCGGCGCCCGCCCCCCGCGCCAGCGCCTGCGCGCGGCGAAAGCGGGCGGCGGCGGCGGCCATGTCGGGCGATGCGCTCACCCCCTCCTGCATCAGCCGGTCGAGCTGCGCATCGCCATAGCCTGTCCACCATGTTCCGGCTGGCCAGTGCGCGGCATCACCGGACAGGCTGCGCGCCGCCGCGACGCCGCCCGCGGTCCGCGGTTCGGCACGAGGGCCGGACGCGGGCGGCACCGCACAGGCCGACAGCAGCAGCAACGCTACAGCAAACACGCCTTTCCGACGAAAATGAACGGGACAGGTCATGAACATGGGCACCCGCATCAGGGGTAAGGGGGCCGCATTTGGCGCTGCGCCGCACGCTTGTCAACAGTTAAACCGTACCGTACCGTACGGTACGGTTCATGGAGCGCACCGCAACATTGGCAAGACCGGAGCAGGACGCACGCCCCTGCGCGCGCGAGGCACGGCGCAGGGACCGGCGCGCGGCGATCCTGACTGTGGCCGCGCGCGCTTTTCTGGACCACGGCTATGCGGGCGCCAGCATGTCCGCGATCGCCGCAGCGCTGGGCGGATCGAAGGCAACCTTGTGGAACTATTTCCCCTCCAAGGAAGCGCTGTTCGCCGCGGTTCTCGACCATGTGACGACGGCCTATCGCGCGCGGCTGTCGCAGATTCTGGACGTGCCGGGCGATCTTCGCCCGACCCTGCTGAACCTGTGCACCAGCTTTCTGGAAAAGGTGACCTCGCCTGACGCCATCGCCCTGCACCGGCTGGTGGTGGCGGAAGCCGGCCGCTTCCCGGAAATGGGCATGATCTTCTACGAGCGCGGCCCCCGCACCACGCGGCTGCTGGTCGCGCGGTTTCTGGAGGGCGCGATGGAGCGCGGGCTGTTGCGCCGCGACGATCCTGTCACGGCCGCCCGTCACCTGATCACGCTCGCCCTGTCGGGCGGTCACCAGCAGATATTATGGGGTCGAATCGACGCCGCAACCCCCGGCCGGATCGCGGCCGACGCGCGAACGACCGTCGATGCCTTCCTGCGCGCCTATGCACCCTGCGGCGCCGATCCCGTTTCACAAACCGCCGACGAAGGGGCATAATCGCCGGCCAGAACCATATCCGCCGATTCCGCATATTGGACAGCCCGTGCCGATCATCAACCGCATTGCCGCGTTCGAGGATGACATGATCATCTGGCGCCGCACCCTGCATCGCCATCCCGAAATCGCGTTCCAGGAATATCGAACCGCCGATTTCGTCGCCGACCGTCTGACGGCGTTCGGCATCCCGATCCATCGCGGCCTGGCCGGGACCGGCGTTGTGGGCACGCTGCGCCGCGGCGACGGGCCGGCGATCGGACTGCGCGCGGACATGGACGCCCTGCCCATCGCGGAAGCCAATGATTTCGGTCATGCGTCGCGGACTCCCGGGCGCATGCACGCCTGCGGCCATGACGGGCATACCGCCATGCTGCTGGGCGCGGCGCGTTATCTGGCGGAATCGGGGCATTTCGCCGGCACCGTCCATTTCATCTTCCAGCCGGCCGAGGAAGGAGAGGCGGGCGGACGCAAAATGATCGAGGATGGGTTGTTCGACCAGTTCCCGGTCGACCGGATATTCGCGATGCACAACTGGCCCGGCATGCCGGTCGGCACGTTCGGCGTGCGGGCGGGACCGATGATGGCATCGTCGGACAGCTGGGAGATGACCGTAACCGGAAAAGGCGGGCACGCCGCCATGCCCGACCAGGGCGCCGACGCCATCGTCGTCGCCGCGCAGATCGTAACCGCGTTGCAGACCATCGTCAGCCGCAACCTCCATCCGGTCGACGCGGGCGTGGTCAGCGTGACCCAGATTCACGCCGGCGACGCGTTCAACGTCATACCGGCGACGGTCGTGCTGCGCGGCACAGCGCGGTCTTTCCGCCCGGAAACCCGCGACCTCATCGAACGGCGGATGGGGGAGGTCGCGCATGGCATCGCGGCCGCCGGCGGATGCACCGTCAGCTTTGCCTATGACCGACGCTATCCCGCCACGATCAACGCCGAAGATGAAGCCGCGATCGCCGCCGATGTGGCCGCGCTGGTGGTCGGCGAGGGCCATGTAGACCGTGACCCCGTCCCCACCATGGGGGCGGAGGATTTCGCCTTCATGCTTCAGGAACGGCCGGGCGCCTATCTGTTCATCGGCAACGGGCCGGCGCAGGACGAACGGATACTGCACAGCCCGCATTATGATTTCAATGACGCCTTGCTGCCGATCGGCGCAAGCTATTGGGCCAGGCTGGTCGAAACGCTGCTGCCCGCGTCCTGATCGACCCGATCACGGGCAGCGGGCAGCGGGCAGCCATGCTCCGCCACTCCTGTTCGTGCAAAGTCCGTTAACCATTTATTTGCCGGGTCGATCTATCCTGCGGCGATCAGGAGGTGACATCATGCCGATCTTCAGGCGCATGCGCGACCGGCACCGCGAGCCGGCGGCCGAAACCGGCGAGACGCCCGAAACCGGCCAGACACTTCCACAACGCCGGCTGCGCATTCTGGTGGTGGACGAGAATCCGACGGCGCGCGCCGTTATCGGACGCCGCCTGTCCCGCCTCCATCATGACGTCACGCTGGCCGAAAACGGCTTCGTCGCCCTCAACACCCTGCTCGCCCGTCCCGTCGACATCGTGCTGATCGACATGGGCATGACCCTGCTATCGGGCATTGCGACGATGCAGAAGATCCGCGCCGCCGGTCTGGCGGCCGATGCCTGTTTCGTGATGATCACCGGACGGCTGGACAGTCAGGCCACGGTGGAAGCGCTGGACGCGGGCGCCGACGATCACATTGTCAAACCGTTCGATTTCGACACGCTCGACGCGCGGCTGCGCCATCTCCACGCACGCGCGGAAAGGATGGGCACGCTGGCCCGCCACAATGCCGATCTGGATGCCCGCATCGCCCGCCGGGCGGTGGAACTGGGAGAAACCCGCGACGCCCTGCGCGCGATGCGGGACGACCGGACCCGGCTCATATCCTCGATCCAGGCGCTGCATGAAGAGATAGAGCGGCTCACCGTCACGCGCGTCTGAACACGCTTCCCCGACCGACCCCGCGCATCGCGATCCGTCCCCGGCCCCACCGGCAGGTCGGGGCAGGCCGCACCGCCGCCGGGCCGGGCTCAGTCCCAGTCCTTCAGCTTCTCGCGCAGCCTGTCGAGCGCGGCCTTCTTGATCTGGCATACCCGCGCGGCGCCGATGTCGAGCGTCTGCCCGATCTCCTGCAGATTCAGTTCCTCGACGAAATAGAGCTGGAGCACCAGCGCCTCACGCTGCGGCAGTTCGCCGATATACCGGGCAAGCGCGGCCTTGAGCGATTCCCGTTCCAGCCTTTCGTCGGCGCGATCCTCGACATCGGCGAACCACATGGACTGGTCCGAATACACCTCGTCCATGCTGCTGTGGCGGATCATTTCCGCGCTGTCGGCCATCTCACGATAGGCACCGGCGTCCAGTCCCATCGCGGCCGCCATCTCCGCCTCCGTGGGGGATCGTCCATACTGCTGCTCCAGCCGGGCGCGCACCGTCGTCAACGCCCGGCGCCGGGCCATGCCGGACCGGCACAGCGTCGCGTGGCTGCGCAGCCGGTCGATCATCGCGCCGCGCACGCGCATCTGCGCATAGGCGCCAAAGCCCAGCCCCCGATCCTCGAAACTATTGGCCGCCTCGACCAGCGCCAACATGCCGATCTGCAACAGATCCTCTATATCGATGGCGCTGGAAACGCGGCCATGAACATGCCAGGCGGTCTTGCGCACCAGCGGCATATAGCGCCGGGCAAGCTGTTCCGGGCTGCTGGCGCGCCCAAACCGGCCATAGGTGTGGGCGACGGCGCCATCGGTGACCTTTTTCATGTACATGCGGCCAATTCCCTTCAAGCGACCCGTTCACGCACCGGCGCCGGGTCGGGGCGCGGCATGGCGCGCTGTTCCCCGCCGACCACCGCGACCACTTCCACGCCCTTGCCGTCCGGGATTTCCAGGAAGGACAGGACAGGCGTTTCGGGCAGATGCGGTTTGAACAGCCGGGCCAGCGCGCGGCGGGCGGCGGGCGATGTGACGATGGCGAAGCTGCGCGCCTGACCCAGCAGTGGGCGGGCGGCCTGTACCACCGCCTCGATGATGCGGTTGGCGAGCGCCGGTTCGATCGGGTGGCGCGCATCGCCGGCGACGCGCATCGCCTGCGCCAGCAACCCTTCCAGATCGCCGTCGAGCGTGATGACCGGCAGCGGCATCTTCACCGGCACCAGACCCTGAATGATAAGCGATCCGATCCGCTGGCGCACGGCTTCGACCAGTTGGTCCATGCCCATGTCCGGCCGGATGGCGTCGACCATCGCCTCGCAGATACGGCGGAAATCCTTAAGCGCGATACCTTCGCCCAGCAGCGCGCGGCACAGCGCCGAAATCTGCGCCAGGCTGAGCATGGCCGGGGTCAGCCCGTCGACCAGTTCCGGCGCGCTGTCCTTCAGCGTGTCGAGCAGCTTGCGCGTTTCGTCCAGCCCGAACATCTCGGCCGCGTTCATGGCGATAAGCTGGTTGAGGTGGGTGGCGACGACCGTCGGCGGATCGACCACCGTATAGCCCGCAACCACCGCCTCGCTGCGCCGGTCGGGCGAAATCCACACGGCTTCCAGCCCGAAGGTCGGGTCCCTGACCTCGCGGCCGGACACCACGCCCTCCAGCGCGCCGCTGTCGAGCGCGAGCAGGTCGTCGGGCCACACCTCGTCCTCGCCGACGACCACGCCGGCGATGGTGATGCGATATTGATGCGGTTCCAGCGCCAGATTGTCCTTCACCCGCACCATCGGCACGACAAAACCCAGCTCCCTGGACAACTGGCGGCGGATGCCGGTGATCCGCGCCATCAGCGGCGCGCCCTTGCGTTCATCGACAAGGCCGATCAGCCCATAACCGATCTCCAGCCCCAGGATCGCGCCGTCCGACACGTCTTCCCACGCGATGACCGCCGGATTGTCCGGCGGCGGCGCGGGCGCCGGTTCCGCCGCCTTCGCCCGTGCCGACTGGCGCAGTTTCCAGGCGATGAACCCGGCCAGCGCCGCGGCGGGCAGCACGATCATATGCGGCATGCCGGGCAATATGCCCAGAAATGCCAGGATCGCGGCAACCGGCACCCAGGCGCGGCCGGACCCGAACTGGCCGGCGATCTGCCCGGAAAGATCGTCTTCGGACTTCACGCGCGTGACGATGGACGCCGCGGCGATCGACAACAGCAGCGCGGGCACCTGGGCCACCAGCGCATCACCGATGGCCAGCACGATATAGGTCTGCGCCGCCTCGCTCATCGACAGGCCATGGCTGGCCACGCCCAGAATGATGCCGCCGACGATGTTGATCACCAGGATCAATATGCCCGCGACGGCGTCGCCCTTCACGAACTTGCTGGCGCCGTCCATCGATCCGTAGAAATCGGCTTCGGTCGCGACCTCCTGCCGGCGGCGCTTGGCTTCCTCCGGCGTCATCAGGCCGGCGTTGAGGTCAGCGTCGATCGCCATCTGCTTGCCCGGCAACGCGTCCAGGGTGAAGCGCGCCGACACTTCCGACACGCGCCCCGCCCCCTTGGTGATGACCACCAGATTGATGATCATCAGGATCGCGAAGACGAAGATGCCGACGATATAATCGCCGCCGATCAGGAAATGGCCGAACGCCTCGATCACCTGGCCGGCCGCGTCCGACCCCTCATGGCCCGACACCAGCACGACGCGGGTCGACGCGACGTTGAGCGCCAGACGCAGCAGGGTCGCGAACAGCAGCACCGTGGGAAAACTGGAAAAATCGAGCGGCCTGGCTGCGTTCAGCGCCACCATCAGCACGGCCAGACTGATCATGATGTTGGTGATGAACCCGATGTCCAGCATCACCGCGGGCACCGGCACCATCATGAACAGCACGACCATCAGCGTCGCGAACGGCAACACCGCGCCCTTCGCGGCGCTCGTCCAGATCTTCGCTTTGACTTGGGCAGGGGACATGGGCGGCCGTTACCTTCCGAGGGTGGCGAGCATGAGATAGGCAAGGCGCGCCGTCACGGGCCGGGGCGCGATGCTGACGTCGGCCTGCTGCGCCAGACGCTGGGTTTCGATCCGCACATAGTCGGCGGGCTGGACCATCCGTTCGCCCTGCGGCGCGGGCACGGGCGTCTGTGCATAACGGACCGGCCCGGTGTCGATCGAATCGGCGCCGCTGCGCAGCTTCACCGCGAAGCGTTCGCGAATGTCGGCAAAGCTGCGGGCATTACCCTGCCGGTCATAGAAGACCGCCCGGTTCGCCCGCGCCGCCGCAGGGAAATGCGATGCGGCGGCGGTGCCGGGCGCGCGGTCATGCGCGCCCAGGAATTTCGCCGCGCCGCCGACGCCTAGGAAATGCGCCATATACAGGTCAACCGGTTCCGCTTCGCGGCCCAGCCGCTTTTCCAGATAGGCCTTGTTGTCGGCGGCATGTTCCGCCGCCATCACCGACGCGGTTTCAGGATGGTTGCGCAGGTCCAGTATCTGCTGGCGCAGATTGGGGTCCGACACATAATAACGACCGTTGCCACCCCGGCTGATGGCGTCCGACGCCCAACCCAGCCCATGGCCGCTGCCATGTTTATCGATGACGGCGAGCCAGCTCTGATCGATAAACTGGTACAGGCCCCGCGCCGAGGATGTCGTGGCGCGCGCGGTCGGGTTCAGGCTGCTCTCGATCTTCGCCTGTCCCAGCAGATAGGCAAAGTCCACGCCGGTCCTGCGACTTGCCATGGCGATCGCGTTCGTGACGCGGCTGGCGCGCCCGTTTCCCGATAGCGTGATGTCCGCAAAGGCTGCCATGTGATCACATTCCCCACTGCTACGCCCGACTTTAAAGCAAGGGTTGTGCCAATATTTGGTTAACGTGCATCCATCCTTTCCCTGTCGCGCGATGGTGGGGCCGGCCGATCGGAAGGACCACATAACGAAAAAGGCCGCCCTTTCGGACGGCCCGCACATACCCCGGAGGAGTGTGGAAGGGAGTGCCGCTATCGGCCGTAAGTGAGGGGGGCCGTGCGCGCGCCATGGCGCGCCAGCAATGCCATGTGCTGACCGGCATGGTCGGCCAGCACATATGCACGCACCCGTGCCGCCTCGATCAGCGGCCGCAACGCGCCCAGCCGTTCCCGCACAGCAGGATCGGACCGCCCGTCATCGATCGCGCGCGCAGCCGCGGCGGCAGCCGCCACCCGTCGGCCGGCCGCATCGATCGCCCCGGCGTCGGCACCGTCCAACGCCCCGCGCAGTGCGTCGAAGGCCGCATATAGTTCATCAAGGAGAGCCAGAGCGGGCGACATCGGTTCAACCCGCGGACGGCAGATCGAGGGCGAGCATGCGGTCGGCGATCACCGACGGATCGACCGGATAATTGCCCGATGCGATCGCGGCCCTGATCGCGGCGATGCGATCGATGTCGACCGGCGCGCCCTGCGCCGCCATACGCGCCGCCGGGCTGGCCGCATGGGCCACAACCGCCGATGCGCCAGCCTGCCCGGTCGCGCGCAGCCCGCCGCCTTCCCGCAGACGGGACGCTTCGATCGCGGTGCCGAGGTTCTGGCCGACTGACTTGATCATTGTCTCATTCCTTCACTCGTCCCGCTCAGCCTATATACGGACATATTCAGAAATCATTAAATCCCGCGGCCCGGACAATCCCCATCTCGACCACCTGAGCCAGAACGGGCGCGGATCTGCGGTCTTCCCGCACCCGGATGGTGTCGCCGATCGCCCCATCCTCATCCGCGACCATCACGCGTGACACGTTGAAACTGGCATTGCCGGCGGTCAGTTGCACCGGATCGCCGCGCTTCACCACCGCCTGCCGGGCGGGTTGCCGCGCCGCCATGGGCGCATGGCGGGACAGCGGCCCGGTCGCCCCGGCCGCAGCCCCGGCAGCCAGCGGCACGCGGATTCGCCAGCCCAGCGCGTCACATTTGACCATCGCCGCGCCGAACACCGGCCCTTCGACCGCCGGCATGGCCGGACAGGCGGCCAGCCGCAGCCGGCGATCGACCGGGGCGATCGGACCGCCCGGTTCGCCGATATTCGCGCCCACGGTCATCGCCACCAGAGAATCGATGCGATCAAGATTTTCGAACGCCTGCTGCGCCAGCGCGGGCTGGGCGGCAATCGCTGCCAGAATGGCACAAAACAGCTGCACAGGTCGGATCACGGGCACGCTCCGCAGAAACAGGGTCAAATATCCACATGGTTTCAGCAATATTCGTGCCAATCGGTCAGCGATTGCCCGTCCGTATCGGCGCGATGCGGATCACCTGCCCCTCTCCCCCGCCCGCGCCGGCCTGATCCAGACCGCGAATGACGATGGCGCGATCGTCAGGCCCCGCCTCCTTGAGCGCGCGTGCCACCGCGCCCAGACGGGCGGCCGCCAGATCCCAGTCATCAAACCGCTGGCGCGCGGTATCGCTGCCGTGACTTTGCACTTCCACGCCGCCGACGCCGTCCGCCAACCGACGGGCAACACCGGCCAGACGCGCCCGTCCGTCCGGCGTCAACAGCGCTTCGCCCGGCACGAACAGGGCGTTGGCGCGCAACGCCACCGCATCCTCCATCGGGCGACCGCCAAATTGGCGGCTGACCCCGGCCAGCATCGCGTCGGACCGGGGTCCGCCGGCATGCAGCAACACGAAAAAGCCGAGCAGCAGCAGCAGCAGGTCAGCAAAGCCGACAGCCCAGCGGTTACGCCGAAGCAGGGCGGGCGCGGCGGTCATGCCACTTCACGGATGGCGCCACGGCGCAGCGGCGCATTTTCGCGCCGGGCAATAGCCACCATCCGGTCGACCGTTTCCCGCTGCCAGGCCAGTTCCCGTTCGGACAGGTCCGACAGGCGGGCGGCGATGGGCACGGCGATCATGTTGGCGATGACCACGCCATAGAGGGTGGTGAGCAGCGCCAGCGCCATGGCCGGCCCCAGGGCGGACGGATCGTCCATCGCCGCAAACATGCCGACCAGACCGATGATGGTCCCGGCCAGCCCCAGGGACGGCGCCGCATCGGCGATCGACAGCCACAGATTGCGCGCGCCGGCATGCCGCTGCGCCCGGTCCGCCAGCGTCTGCGCCGCCCAGCGCTCAAAGGCTTCGGTCCCGTTGCTGTTGGCCAGCTGGCGAGCCGCTTCGGTCAGGAACATATTGGCGGTCCTGATCCGGTCGGCGCATGACAGGCCGCGCAGTTGCGCCACCTTGTCGATTTTCAGCATGGCCGCGCGCGCGGCATCGCGATCGCGCGTCGGATCGGCGCGAAACAGGGGGCCAAGCGCGGCCAGACCACGGCCCGTCATGCGCGCGCCATTCTGAAACAGAGCGATGACCGCAACCCCCGCCAGCATCACCGCCAAGGTCAGGGGATCGAACAGCCGCACCACCATGTCCATCATTTCACCGACCCCGATTCATCACCCCTGATCACCCGAATCCGGTGAGCGGCAGGATGATGCCGCCACCGGCAAGAATTTGCCGCCCTTGCCGCCCACCCGCCGCCCGCCCACGGCAGGCGGCGGATTTGCGTGACTTTCACCCCGACAGGCACGCCGTCCATGCAAATTGGCATGGCTCTTGCTGATATCCGGCCAGATCACCCGCTCCTCATCCGCTCAGGACATAGAACGGCGGGGGGCACGCAAACTTTAGCGGCCTTGTCGGCCGGGGACGGACACAGCCCATGGCGGTGGAAAACACATTGTTCGGCATTCACGGCACGGCGCTGGCGCTCCGGTCGCAGCGCCTGTCGCTGCTTGCCTCGAACATCGCCAATGCCTCTACGCCGGGATACAAGGCGCGCGACATCGATTTCGATGCCGCGCTGAGGAACGCGGCCGACCGCTCCGGCACCGGCGCGACCGGCATCGGCAAGGCCCCCGGCGACACTATCGGCTATCGCGTGCCGTTGCAGCCCAGCCTCGACGGCAACACTGTGGAACTGTCGACCGAACAGACTTTGTTCGCAGAAAATGCGGTCAAATATCGCACGACCCTCTCTTTCCTTGAGGGGCGCATCAACACCATCACCCGCGCATTGAAGGGAGAATGAGCATGAGCGGCACAGGCCCCATGACCATCTTCGACATCGCCGGCCGCGCCATGAGCGCGCAGCTGGTGCGGCTCAACGCCACCGCGTCCAACATGGCCAATGCCGGCAATGTCACCGGCAGCGCGGCGGAAGCCTATCGCGCCATCAAGCCGATGTTCCAGTCGGTCACCGACCGCCCCGGCGTTTCGACGGTCAAGGTCGCCAATATCGTGACGACGAACGCCGAACCCACCAAACGCCACGACCCCAACCATCCGCTCGCCGACAGCAACGGCGATGTGTGGGAAGCGGCCGTGGACAGCAATGCCGAGCTGATCGACATGATCGAAACCGCGCGCATGTACCAGAACAACGTCCAGGTGCTGAACACCGCCAAGTCCCTGATGATGGAAACCATAAGGATCGGCAAATGACCAGCACATCCACCGTCACCGACAGCGCGGGCCTCAGCGTCCACAACCCCAACGCCAATATCGGCGTGGGCAAATCGACCATGGGTCAGGCCGATTTCCTGCGCCTGCTCACCGCCCAGATGCAGACGCAGGACCCGTTCGAGCCGGTCAACAACGCCGAACTGGTGTCGCAGATGGCGACCATCACCAATTCGTCGGGCATCGCCGAAATGAACGCATCGCTCATGTCGATCAAGGATCAACTGTCCGGCACGCGGATCGGCGACGCCGCCAGCTGGATCGGCCGGTCGATGCTGGTCACCAGCAACATCGCCGTACCCGACGCCACCGGCCTGTACGCCGGACAGATCACCCTGCCCGCTGCTATCGAAAGCGGCAGCATCGACCTGCTCGACGCTGGCGGCACCGTCGTCAAGTCGATCGATCTGGGCGCGCAGCCCGCCGGCGACCTGTCCTTCCATTGGGACGGTAAGGACGATGCTGGCGAAACCGTCGCCACGTCCGCCCTTCAGGTCAGGGTCAACGGCGCGACGCCCAGCCGGGTCGCGACCTGGGCCACCGTCGCCGCCGTGCAATCGCCGGCGGACGGATCATCCTCCAAACTCATCACCGCGCTCGGCAGCTACAGCCCGTCCGACGCACTCAGCCTCAGCTGACCCTTTTTCTCTTTTCACCCAGGGAGCAAGCCCATGTCCTTCTACGTCTCGCTATCCGGCCTCAAGGGCGCGCAGGCCGATCTGTCCACCATCTCCAACAACGTCGCCAACGTCGGTTCGACCGCGTTCAAGAAGAGCAAGACCCAGTTCGGCGATATTTTCGCCGCCGCGCCCATGCAGACCACCAACCAGGTGTCGGGACAGGGCGTCCGCGTCCAGGGCATCACCCAGCAATTCACGCAGGGCACGATCGAAACCACCGACAAGACGCTGGACCTCGCCATCACCGGCGAAGGCTTCTTCACCGTGAAGGGCGAGGACGGCACGATCAGCTATACCCGCAACGGCGCCTTCGCGGTCGATAACGACCGCTTTGCCGTCGACACCACCGGGTCGCGGATTCAGGTGTTCGCGGTCAATGTCGACGACGCGACGATCACCGGCGACCCATCCGCCGCCGCGCCGGGCAGTCTGGTCGACCTGCAAATCCCGACCACGTACAAGGGCGAAGCCACCGGCGCGCAGCTGACCAGCGTCGGCGTGTCGAAGGAAGGGCTGGTTTCCGCGATCTACGCCGACGGCAAAACGGCCTATCTGGGGCAGGTCGCGATGGCGTCCTTCAACAGTCTGGAAGGCTTGCGCCAGCAGGGCAACGGGCACTGGACATCGACGGTGGCCAGCGGCGACCCGATCCTGGGCACCGCCAATCAGGGCATGTTCGGTTCGGTCAACTCCGGCTCGCTGGAACGGTCCAATGTCGACATCACCGAGGAACTGGTCAGCCTGATCGCGGCGCAGCGTAATTTCCAGGCCAACGCCAAGGCGATCGAGGCCGCGAACACGCTGACCACCACCATCGTCAATATGCGCGGCTGATCGCGGAAACGAAGGGGGTTTAGCCCATGGACCGGCTCGTCAACACAGCGCTTACGGCAATGCGCGGCGCGATGGCGCGACAGGCGGCGATCGCGAACAACCTCGCGAACGTCAACACCGTGGGTTTCCGCGCCGAAATCGCCAATGCCGAAACGCGCTGGATCAAGGGCGACGCCCTGGACACGCGGGCGCAGCAGGCCGAACAGGTGATCGCCGCCGACATGGCGCACGGCGCCATCACCACGACCGGCAATCCTCTGGACGTGGCCATGAACGGGGATGCCATGCTCGCCGTTCAGAGCAGGGACGGTTCGGAAGCCTATACGCGCCGGGGCGACCTGACCATGTCGGACAGCGGTCTGCTGACGACCGGCGACGGCCTCCCCGTGCTGGGCGAGGGCGGTCCCGTCACCCTGCCCGAACTGGACAGCGTCACGATCGCACAGGACGGCAGCATCTGGGGCGTGCCGCGCGGCGGCGACCCCGCCAACCCGCAAATGGTCGACAGGCTCAAACTGGTCAGCCCGGTCGGATCGTCGGTGGCCAAGGGCACTGACGGGCTGTTCCGGGACGTCAATGGCGGCGCGCTGCCGGCCGATCCGCTGGCCAGCGTCACCGGCGGCGCGGTCGAGGGATCGAACGTCAACGCGACCGCGTCGCTCGTCGCGATGATCGAGGCGAGCCGGGCCTGGGAAACGCAGGTCAAGATGATCGATACCGCCAAGCAGATGGACGACGGCGGAGCATCGCTGATGCGGCTGGACTGATAATGGCACGGACCTTGCTTGTTGAGCGGGGTCATACGGAGATTTCGCAATGAGCAACGCCGCCCTTCATGTCGCCCGCACCGGCCTCGACGCGCAGAACACGAAGATGCGCGTGATCGCCAACAATCTGGCGAACGTCAACACGACGGGTTTCAAGCGCGACCGCGCCGATTTCGAGACGCTGGCCTATCAGCAGATCGTCGCGGCGGGAAGCAATTCGGACAGCGAGAACAGGTTCGCGACCGGCCTCAACCTCGGCTCGGGCGTGTCGCTTCAGGGCACCAGCAAGATCAATACGCAAGGGACCCTGAACCAGACCAGCAACGTGCTGGACCTGGCGATCGAAGGCTCGGGCTTTTTCCAGCTGCAACGGCCCGACGGCACCATCGCCTATACCCGCGCCGGTAATTTCAGCATCACCGCCGAAGGGACGGTGGTCAGTTCAGAAGGCCTGCCGTTGATCCCGCAGATCACCGTTCCCGACGGGGCCATCGCTGTCACGGTCGGCAATGACGGCACGGTTTCGGCAACCCTTCAGGGCGAAGCCGAACCGACCCAGCTTGGCCAGGTCGAACTGGCCAGCTTCATGAACCCCGCAGGCCTTACCGCCATTGGCGGCAACCTGCTGACCGAAAGCGCGGCCAGCGGCACGCCGCAGGTCGGGGTCGCGGGCCTGGAAGGACGCGGCGCGATCCGGTCCGGCTATCTGGAAGGGTCGAACGTCAACGTCGTCGAGGAACTGGTCGACATGATCGAGACGCAGCGCGCCTATGAGGTTAACAGCAAGATGATCAAGGCGACCGACGAAATGCTCCAATATGTCAACCAGCAGCTGTAGGCCGCCAATGCGCAGCCCTGCCGCCTCGCTCCTGCTCGCCCCGGTCCTGCTCGCCGCCGCCATCGCCCTGGCGGCCTCGCCCGCGCTCGCGAAGAAGAAGCGGGCGGCGGAGCGCGATTATTACGCCCCGACCGTCATCGCCCAGCCGGTCGCCGCGCCAGCCAACGGCTCCATCTTTCAGGCGTCGGTGGGCTATACGCCGCTGACCAGCGGCGCGCGCGCGACCAGCGTGGGCGACATCATCACCATCGTGCTGGTCGAACGGACGCAGGCGACCAAGACCAACAGCGCCGACACCAGCCGGAGCGGCAATATCGGCCTGACGCCGCCGTCCACAGGCGTCCTGTCCAAACTGTTCCAGCCGTCCGACGTCGCCATGGGCGGCCAGAACGGCTTTTCCGGCAAGGGCAACGCGACCCAGTCCAATGCACTGATCGGGGAGATCACGGTGACGATCGCGGCGACCTATCCCAACGGCACGATGCTGGTGAAGGGGGAAAAGGCGCTGACGCTCAACCGCGGCGACGAGTTCATCCAGATCAGCGGACTGGTGCGCCAGGCGGACATCAGCCCCGACAACCGCATCGCGTCGACCCGCGTCGCCGATGCGAAGATCATCTATACCGGCAAGGGCGAGATCGCCCGGGCAAGCCGCCAGGGCTGGCTGCAACGGTTCTTCTCCATGGTCAGCCCCTTCTGATGGAGCGTCTCTTGATCCCCCTTTCCCGCGCCCTTCGCGTCCTGACCCTGCTGGCCCTGTTCCTCACGGGCCCCTTCGCGCTGCCGGCGCACGCGGAACGGATCAAGGATCTGGGCACGTTCCAGGGGGTACGCCCCAACCAGCTGACCGGCTATGGCATCGTCGTCGGGCTGGCCGGCACGGGCGACGACAGCATCGAATATGCGACGCAGGGCATGAAGGGGGTCGTCTCCCGCTTCGGCCTCACCCTGCCGCAGGGGGTCAATCCCGCGCTCAAAAATGCGGCGGCCGTGCTGGTCACCGCCGACCTGCCCGCCTTTTCCAAGCCCGGCCAGCGGCTGGACGTGACCGTTTCTGCGCTGGGGAAGGCGAAATCGCTGCGCGGCGGCACGCTGATCATGACCCCGCTGCGCGGCGCCGACAATGAAATCTACGCCATGGCGCAGGGCAATCTGGCGGTCGGCGGACTGGGCGTGTCCGGCGCGGACGGCAGCCAGGTTTCCGTCAACATCCCGTCGGCCGGCCGTATTCCGGGTGGCGCCACCGTCGAGAGGGCGGTTGCAACCGGCTTCGACACCGCGCCGACGCTGATCTTCAATCTGGCCGAAGCCGACCTGACCACCGCCCTGCGCGTCGCGGACGGCATCAACCGCACCTTCGGTGATCGCCGCGCCCGCGCGACCGACGCCGTGTCGATCGCGATCGACGCCACACCGGGCGCGGAGGATCGCATCCTGATGATGGGCATGATCGAGAATATCGAGATCGCGCCCGCCGACGCCCCCGCGCGCGTCATCGTCAACGCGCGCACCGGCACGGTGGTCATCAACGGCGCGGTCAGGATCCATCCGGCCGCCGTCGCCCACGGCAAACTGACCGTCAGCGTCAGCGAATCGCCGCGCATCGTCCAGCCCGCGCCTTTCTCCCAGGGACGGACCGCGATGGAACAGTCGAGCAGCATCCAGATCGATCAGGAGAAGAAACCGATGGTCAATTTCAGGGGCGGGGCGTCGCTGGCCGATATCGTCAAGGCGGTCAACGCCATCGGCGCCTCTCCGGCGGACATGGTCGCGATCCTGGAAGCGTTGAAGCAGGCGGGCGCGATGAAAGCGGAGCTGGTGGTGCTGTGATACAGATCAATGGCACATCCCCGGCCGGTGCGGGACCGCTGGGCGGCACCGACAAAGCATCGCTGCGGCAGGCCGCGCAACAGTTCGAGGCGATTTTCCTGCGCCAGATGATCGGCGCCATGCGTTCGGCCAGCCTGGCGGAGGGCATCACCGATACAAGCGCGAGCGACCAGTTCCGCGACATGGCCGACGCAAGGACCGCCGACGCCATGGCCGGCACCCACGCGCTGGGCATAGCGGCCATGCTGCTGCGCCAGTTCGAGGGGTCCGCCACGCCACAGGACAAAAGCGCGTGAGCGACCTGTTCATCATCGGCGCATCGGGCACGCGCGCCTACCGCACCGCAATGGCTGCGATTTCGGAGAATATCGCGAACGCCGGCACCGAAGGCTATGCGCGCCGGTCCGTCACCACGGCGGAAGCCGGATCGTCCACCGCCACCATGGCCCTGTATGTGGCAAAGGCCAATTTCGGCGGCACGCAGGTCGCGGGGATCGACCGGGCGGCCGACCCCTATCTTGACGCGTCGGTCCGCATGACCGGCATGTCGCTCGCCAGCGCGACGGCCCGCATGCGCTGGCTGTCCGACACGGAAACTGCGCTGAACGACAGCGACACGGGCATCGGCAGGCTGATGTCCACCCTCTATGCCACGACGGACAAGCTGGCGGCCAGTCCCGGCGACACGGCGCTGCGCGTCACCACATTGGACAGCATGGCGCGCGTTGCCGAGGGGTTTCGCCAGACCGCCGCCGACCTTAACACCGCGTCGGCCGGCATCGCGACCGAAGCGCAATCGGCCGTCAACACCGCGAACAGCGCCATGGACCGTCTGGCCCGGATCAATAACAGCCTGCTGCGCGCCCAGCCGGGCACATCGGCCTATGCCCAGTTGCTCGACAGCCGGGACAGCGCGCTTCAGGACCTGACCACCAGCCTCAATGTCGACATCCGCTTCGGCACGCGCGACAGCGTGGAGATCCGCTATGGCGGACAGTTGCTGGTCGCGGGGCAGGACGCGGCCGGCCTGACGGTCGCCGCCGGAGCCGATGGCCGCTTGTCGCTTTCCACCGCCGACGGAACGGCGCTGCCCGCCCCGTCCGGCGGGACGCTGGGCGGCCTGTTCTCCGCCGCCACCGTCACCGCCGATCGGCACGCCTCGCTCGACGCCGTCGCGCGGCAGTTCGTGACCGACATCAACGACTGGCATGCGCAGGGCCTGACCGATGCGGGGAGCGCGGGCCGGGCGCTCTTGTCCCATGGCGCCGGCGCCGCGACGGTCGGCATCCTGCTGACCGATCCGGCACAGCTGGCCATCCGGTCGGCGGACGGAGTGCTGAACGGCAATCTGCTCGCCGTGGCATCGACATTGCGCGGCGACGGCAGCGTCGAACAGGGCTGGACCGCGTTGATCGCGACGCACGCCAATCTGATGATGGCGACCAGGGCCGAACTGGCGACGGCACAGGGCCGCAACGACCAGGCGGTCGCCGCGCGCGAGGATGTAAGCGGCGTCGACCTGGACATGGAGGCCGCCGATCTGCTGCGCATCCAGCAGGCCTATTCGGGTTGCGCCAGAATCCTGCAAATGGCCAGGGACACGGTCGACGCGATCCTGAAAATAGTTTGATAGACGCACATTCGCTGAAAAACGGGAATTGAACCGATGGTAGGCATCACCGCCAAGACCGCGATCGCGGAAATCCGAAGGCAGCAGCAGTTGTCCCGCGACATCATCGACGGCCAGACCGCGATTTCCACCGGCAAGACGCTGACCAAAGCGTCCGACGACGCGCTTGGCTGGGTGCAGGTGTCCGACATCGCCCGCACCCAGGCACAGCAGGCCGCGTGGAAAACCAACATCGCCCATGGCACGGCGCGGGCCGGCAATGCGGAATCCAATCTGGCGGAGATCAACAACCTGCTCATCCGCGCGCAGCAATTGCTGACCAACGCCCGCAACGGGTCGCTCAATGACACCAGCCGCGCCGCCTTTACAGAGGAGCTGACCACGATCCGCGCGACCGTGGACGAACTTCTGAACCAGACGGACTATCTGGGCGTGCCGGTGTTCGACGACGGACAGAATGTGCTGGTCCCCGTCAGCCGCGGCCTCAACCTGGCGGTCGTCGGGACACGCCAGTCGGTGTCGGAGGGGATTGACGTCGACGGCACGCCCATGTCGCTGGACCAGATGCTGGGCAATGCGATCGACGCCGTCGCCGCCGGCACCGACGGCGCCATCGCCAGCGCGCTGGACGCCGTCCAGACGGGGCAGGACCATATCGTCATCGAACAGGCCAGGCAGGGCGTGCGCGGCGATCGGCTGGAGGTTGTCGGCACCCGTCTGACGGATGTCGGACTGGACCTTCAGGAACGCCGTGCCGCGCTTGAATCGACGAACCTCACGGACGTCATCGCGTCGGTCAAGAACAAGCTCCTCCAGCTCGAAGCGGCCCAGTCCGCCTTCGCCCGTATCCATCAGCAGACCCTGTTCGACCTGATCCGCTGATGACCGGGCGGGAGGGACGGACCTGTGCCTAAAACCGTCCTGCGCCCCGGAACGGAATGTCGATACGTCCTAAACTTCGCAGGAACCGGGCCGTACTAACCCACTGATGGGCCGCCCGATGCGATGGGTGTCCAGCCTGGTGCCTTCGGGCGGTTTTTTCGGGGATCTTCATGCTCGCAGTCATCGGTCTCGTCGTCCTGCTCGTGATGGTCTTCGGCGGGTTTATCATCACCGGCGGCGACATCGGGCCGGTGCTGCACGCCTTGCCGCACGAAATGATGATCATCGGCGGCGCCGCCGTCGGCGCGCTCATCATCGGCAATTCAGGCGCGGACCTGAAGGCGCTGGCCGGAGGTCTGGCCAAGGTGTTCAAGGGACCGAAATACAAGAAGCAGGATTTCCTCGACTGCATCTTCCTTGTCAGCAAGCTGATGAAGACGCTGCGGGTCGAAGGTCCGGTAGCGCTGGAACCCCATATCGAGGACCCGGCCAGTTCCACCATCTTCACCGAATATCCGCGCCTGATGCAGGACAAGACGCTGATTCACCTGATCAGCGACACGTTACGTCTGGTCGTGGTGTCGTCGGGCACGCTCGACCCGCATGCGGTGGAGGATGTGATGGACAATGCGCTCAAGACCCATCATCACGATGCGCTGAAACCCGCCGACAATCTTCAGGGGCTGGCCGACGCCCTGCCCGCGCTGGGCATCGTCGCGGCGGTGCTGGGCGTGGTCAAGACGATGGGGTCGATCGACCAGCCGCCCGCCATATTGGGCGCGATGATCGGGTCGGCGCTGGTTGGCACTTTTCTGGGCGTGCTGCTCGCCTATGGCATGGTCAACCCCTTCGCCAATCGCTGCCGCAGCGTGATCGAAGCGGACGGCGCCATGTACCATGTCGTCAAGCAGATCATCATCGCCTCGCTCCACGGCCATCCGCAGCCTTTGGTCATCGAAGCCGCGCAGTCCAGCCTGACCCACGCCAACCAGCCCGCCTTTGCCGAGGTGTTCGACGGCATGCGGGGTAAGTAGGCCATGGCCGGGGACAGGAAGCGCGGGCAGAACGAACCCGAACCCAGACCGATCATCGTCAAGAAGATCGTCGTCGAAGGGCATGGCGGCCATCATGGCGGCGCGTGGAAGGTCGCCTATGCCGATTTCGTGACGGCGATGATGGCGTTTTTCCTGTTGATGTGGCTGCTGGGCGCGACCACCGAAAAACAGCGCAAGGCGCTGGCCGACTATTTCACGCCGACCCTTGTCGAACTGAAGATGGCGTCGGCCGGTTCCACCGGGCTGCTGGGCGGCGATAGCATCATGGGCAAGGAGAATTACCCGACCACCGGCGGTCAGGGCAACTTGTCCATCACCGTCCCGCGCGACGCCAGCGGCACGCGAGATCAGGGTGGAAAGGCGATGCGCGCCGCCGACCGGCAGAAGTTCGAGGCGATCAGGAAGGAACTCGAAGCGCGGATGACCCGCAAGGGGCTGACGAAGCTGCGCCGGAACGTGCGCTTTTCCGAAACACGCGAAGGGCTTCGCATCGACCTGATCGACGAGGCGGATTTCGCCATGTTCAGATCCGGCACCGACCAGCTTGCGCCCCAGGCCCGGGCGCTGGTGGGGGAAGTGTCGCAAGTGCTGACCACCATGCCGAATCCGCTGATCGTGCGCGGGCATACCGATGGCCTGCCCTATGCGGCGGGTCGGACGATGAACAACTGGATGCTGTCGTCCGCCCGCGCGGAATCGACCCGCCGGGCGCTGGCGGAATCGGGCATCCCCAACGCCCGGTTCGCCCGTATCGAGGGCGTCGCCGACCGCGAGCCTTTTGTGAAGGATGATGCCTATGACCCGCGCAACCGGCGCATGTCGATCATCCTGGGCTGGACCCGTGGCGGCGCGCGGGACGATGCCGAAGAAAACGGGCGGGATGCGGGAACACAGGCGGCGATCGCGGCGCGGGACGACCCGGTGAAGGTCGCCCGCGAACAGACGGAGCGGCTGGACCTGGGCGGCACCGGCCTGCCGGCGGGCGCACGGATCATCAATCCCGCCGCCGCCCAGACACCGGGCAAGCCGGGCAGGCCTTGATACGGAAAGGGCCGGGGACCCATGGCTCCCCGACTCTTGCTCCTGCGCCGGGCGCGCCGACCTATTCGGTGTAGGCGGCGCGCAAGGCCGCGATGTCCACCGCGCTGACGCCCAGCGCCTTGTCCAGATAGCCCTCGACCGATCCGTAATCCTTTTCGATCTGGTCCAGCGCGAAGCTCAGGAACGCCGTGCCATCAGCTTCTTTCAGGGGCTGAGGCGCATGCCCCTTGTAGCGCGCGAACATCTTGGCCGCCGCATTGTCGGGAAATGCCGCCGGGTCGAAGGTCGCCGTCTCGAACTGCGGCCGGCGATAGCCGGTGGACAAATGATAATCGGCCACGATCGTATCGCGCGGGACGCCCAGCGCCAGCAGGATCAGCGCGGTCGCTATGCCGGTGCGATCCTGCCCGGCCGAGCAATTATAGGCCAGCGGCCCCTGGCGGTCGAGCAGGCGCGCGAACAGCACGCGCAACTGCGGGGCCAGCATGGCGGGCATCTTGCGGTAGAGCGCGCCGCCATTGGCCGGCGTCTCCGCCTGGCCGGAGGCCGGCGTCATCGCATTGATGATCGCCCCCATCGAATAGCCCACCGCGTTATAGGGCACTCCGACAATCCGGCTGGGGACGAGTTGCCGTTCCTCGCTGGAACGCAGGTCGACCATGTTCGCCAGATGCAGCGCCTCGATCGCCTTCACATCGGCGTCCGTCAGCATGCCCGTAGCGCCGGAACGGTAGATCATGCCCCATTTCACGGTCTTGCCGCCGGCGGCGGGATAACCGCCGATGTCGCGGAAATTCGACCCCTGCTCCAGCGGCAGCAGCCGTTCGGCCACGCGCACGCTCTTGCCGTCCTTGCGGTCCTTCAGCAGGAAATAGGGCCGATCACCCTGCTTCACGGCGATGTCATGAACGCCGTCGCGGTCGTCGGGCGACACCAGCGTCGCGGTCTTCACCGTCGCGTCGGCCCGGTCGGCCATATAGACGTCGACACCGTCCGCGTCCGCCCAGCTGACCTTCAGCCGGTCGGGCGCGACCCGTTCGACCATGGGGGTGGCGGGCACGGCCCACGCGGCCGCCGGCACCAGCGCCGCGCCCAGCGCCAATGCGATCTTGAAATGCTTCATGGCTTCATTCCTTCAGAAGATTTTTCGGCGCGGATCATCACGCCTGCCGATTTGGAAAGTGGAGGAAACCGGGGTCGGGCCGGGCGGGGCACCCCCCCACCGACCCCGGTTCACAGCCTAGAAATTGGCCTTGACGCCGAACAGGAAGCGGGTGCCGAACATTTCGACCTCATAGGGGGTCGCCTTGCTCCCGGTGTAACGGACACCCGGCTCGTTGGTCAGGTTGATGACGTCGGCATAGAGGGTGAACCCCTTGACCAGCAGGTAGCGCAGGCTGAGGTCGACACGTTCGGTGGCGCCCCAGTAGATGTCGCCGCCCCGACCATCGGGCGAGATATCGTCCAGCCACTTGGTGCGGTGCTGATAACCGACGCGCGCCGAGAAGCCGTATTTCTCGTAGAAGACCGACAGGTTGGTGATCCGCTTCGACGTACCGGGGAAGGCGACCGAACGGCTGGGATTATCCGGCGTGGCGATCGTTTCGAAATCGCCATCTACCAACGTCAGACTGGCCTGCGCACCTAGGCCGTCAAACGGGCTGGGCAGGAAGGTGAAGGGCTGGTTATAGGCGAACTCCACGCCGTAAAGCTTGCCGTCGCCGCCGTTCAGCGTCGTCGAATATTCATAGCCGGAGCGGTCGATACCGCCGAAATTGAAGCTTGCATCACCCACCGCGCCGGTCGCGTCATACAGCGTATCCTTGACCTTGCGGTAGAAACCGTTGACCGACAGCAGTGAGGCGGGGGCGAAATACCATTCAGCCGACGCATCGAAGCCCCAGGCGCGTTCCGCCTTCAGATTGGGGTTGCCGCCGCTGATCATCTCCATGCCGGCGGCGTCGTTGACCGTGACCGTCGCGCTTTGCTGCGCGAAGCTGGGCCGGGCGGCGCCAGTGACGAACGCACCGCGCAGCTTGAGCGTATCGCTCACATCATAGCTGGCGTGGAGGCTGGGGAAGACGAATGTATAATCGTTGCTGACCGACACCGGCACCAGCGTGCCGCCGGCATTGGCGATCCCCCTTGAAGCGATCTTCGTATTCTCGACACGTAGGCCCGCGACCAGCGACACATCGTCCGTCTTCCAGCTGCCCGACACATAGCCGGCGATGACCCGTTCCTTGACCGAATTGGCCAGCGCCGGGTTGCGCGTGGGCACCGCGAAGTCGGCGCCGTTCGCATTGGCTTCGCGCGCCGCCTCGATCAGCGCGTCGAGCTGGCGGCGCATGCCGGCATTGTCGATATAGTTGTAGCTGTAGCCGCGATCGAAATCTTCATCGATCCGCGACCCGGTGACGAACCTGCCCGGCGTCCAGGGCATGCCCGTCGCGGCGGCGACGTCGCGCGGCAGGAAACTGCCCGGCGTGCCATCGGGCTTCAGCAGCGCCGTCGCCCCGCGGTCGATCGACTTGCGGTCGTCATATCGCCCGCCGAACTTCAAGGTGGCGACATCCGACAGATCATAGGCGAAGTCCGCCTTGCCGGTATAGCTTCTGGTCTTGGTGCCCATCATATAGGCGGTCAGGGTTTCGCGATCGAAGGCGTGCTGGTCCAGCGCGCCGGTGGTGCCGTTGGCGTTGGTCACCGCGATCACGGGCAGATTATATTTTCCGATCGTATAGCTGACGTCGGGGCGCAGCGCGGCGCTGGTGGAACTCTGGTTGATGATCGGCAGGGCGGTCCGGCTCTCCGTCTCGACATAGGCCGCGTCCCAGCTGGCGCGGAACCGCTCGCCGAACTCATGGTCGCCATGCAGGATGTTGACGAAGCTGGACGTCTTGTATTCGCCCCGCTCGAACGCGCCCACGACATTGGCGTTGGCCACCGTGCCACCGCTGGTGGTGCGATCCGGGCCGTTGAAGGTGAATGTATACTGGTTGCGCTGCTCATGGTCGAGGAATTCGGTGTAAAGGCTCGTCGCGCTGATATGATGGCCGGGGGCCGGGCGGAACTCGATCTTGCCCGACAGTGAGTTGATCTCGCGTTCGATGATATATTTGGCGTTGCGCACCTCGCGCATCAGGCCGGCGGCGTCATAGCGCGGCTCGGCATTGTCGGTCTGTTGCTCGAACATGCTGTGGGACGCGGCGATGGTGACGCCGAACGTGTCGCTGCCATAGCTCAGGCGGCCAGCCGCCTGTTCCTGCGGCCCCTTGCCAAGGTCGACCCAGCCATAGCCCAGGTCCAGATAGCCGTTGAAGCCCGGCTTATCGAGCGCCGAATAGGTTTTGATGTTGACGCGCCCGGCCAGCGCCTCGGCCGGCATGTCGGACAACAGCGTCTTGTTCAGTTCGACCGTGCTGATCAGCGCGGCGGGAACCGAGTCGAAGCGGAAGATGCGTTCCTCCGCGCCCAGCACGTTCACGCCGTCAAAGGACACGACCGTCCAGCGGGTCGGCGCGCCGCGCACCTGGACATAGCGTTCCTGGCCCTGGTCGCGCTGCACGCCGATGCCCGGCAGGCGGGCGAGCGCGGCGGCGACCGTCTGGTCGGGGAAACGACCGGCATCGTCGGCGGTGATCGCGTTGATGACGTTATCCGCGTTGCGCTGCAACACGATGGACGCTTCCATGCTTTCACGAATGGGCGACCCGGTGACGACGATCGCCTCGCCGTCATAGCTATCGACGGCGTCGGTCGCGGCGGCCGGCGCGGCTTCCTCCGCATGGCCAATGCCAGCCGTCAAAGCGAAAATGGCACTCCCTGCCGCCAACAGGCTGCGGGTCTTGAAACTGGACATGATCGATCCCCTTATGGTTCTGGGGAACGGCCTATGCCGGGGCCATGAATTGTGCGCTGCACTATAACGGCGCAGCGGTGACAGAAATAAGAAAGTTTGGTGACAGCAAGTTTGGTGACAGGCGGCAGCAGCCTGATGCCCGCCCGATTCAGGCGGCGGGTATGACCAGGCTGGCTTCCAGACCACCCTCCGGGCGATTGGCCAGATGCAGTGCGCCGTCATGTTCGGTCATGATCGCGCGCACCAGCGCCAGCCCCAGTCCGGCGCCGCCGGTTTCCCGGTTACGCGACCCTTCCAGACGGGTGAAGGGTTCCATCATCTCCTCCATCCGGTCATCGGCAATGCCCGCGCCATGGTCGGCGACGACAAGATGCACGGCACCGTCACGCTGTTCGACCGACACATGCGCCCGCTGACCGTAGACGACGGCATTTTCGATGAGGTTGCGCAGCGCCCGGCGGATCTGCCGGGGCCGCACCAGCGCGACCGCCCGGCCGGTTTCGGCCAGATCGACAGGCGCGTCCAGTTCGATGAAATCCTCGACCACCGCGTTGGCCAGCGAGGCAAGATCGACTTTCTGCACCGGCTCGCTGCTACGCCCCGCGCGCGCGAGGGACAGGATGTCTTCCAGCATCCGGTTCATCTCATCGATCGTTTCCGACATCCGGGCGCGTTCCACATCATCCTCGACCGATTCGGCCCGCACCCGCAAC
>JBFWMJ010000001.1:0-107374 GCA_050251675.1 Sphingobium sp. | reverse complement strand
GCTTTTACCTCACCAACTAGCTAATCCAACGCGGGCTCATCCTTGGGCGATAAATCTTTGGACTTACGTCATCATCCGGGATTAGCAGTCATTTCTAACTGTTATTCCGAACCCAAGGGCAGATTCCCACGCGTTACGCACCCGTGCGCCACTAGATCCGAAGATCTCGTTCGACTTGCATGTATTAGGCATGCCGCCAGCGTTCGTTCTGAGCCAGGATCAAACTCTCAAGTTTGATGTCCGATTCAAGGCAGGAGGAATAGTCCCACCAAGAACCGCTCATTTCTAGGAGCCATTCCTGCACATTACATATTACTGTGGATATGTATTGAGACATATAGGTCACCATCGAAATAAGTTCCGATGGGCTTCCAATAAGGAACGGCTTGATTTGACCGAGTTACCAACGCCTAGAAGCCGTTGGACCCGGGGCCGCCGCCCACATGTCCCTTCATCATACTGACAATTTCAAAGAGCCTTCCAACATTTGGAGCGGACAGTTTGTGTTCCCCGCTATCGCTACCGGGGGACATCTGTCCGTCTATGTTGGCGACCGTTTGAAGCGCTGTTTGTTGGCAGCGCCCCGTCCGGTGAACAGCCCTCTAGGCCTATCACCCTGACCCGTCAAACACTTTTTGCAGATTTATTTCACTTTTTTTGGGGATTAGGCGGGTAAGTGCCTTTTCAAGCCGGAATCGCGCAGGAGGTATGACGGAAGTTATGGGGTTACAGGACGCCGACGCGAACGATGCCGGATTCGGAGCACGCGTGAGAAGCGCGATTCTCTGGCGATCGGGCAGCCAGATGGTGTCCCAGGTGCTCAGCTGGGGCGTTACGCTGGCGGTCATCCGTCTGCTCGACCCTGCCGATTATGGGCTGTTCGCCATGACGCAGGTGATTCTGATCTTTGCCACCTTCCTCAACGGCCACGGGCTGGTGAGTGCGCTGGTGCAATCCGATTCGCTCGATTCGCATCGGCTGCGGCAGGCTTTCGGCATCATGCTGCTGTTGAACGGCGGCCTCGCGCTCGCCCAGTTGGCGATCGCGCCATGGGCGGCGGACTATTATGACCAGCCGATGGTCGCGGACCTGCTGCGCGTGCAGGCCTTGCTCTATCTGTCGACCCCGTTCCTTGCGATCCCGGAAGCGATCATGGGGCGGGCGCTGGATTTCCGGCGCCCCGCGCTGGTCAATCTCATCGCCGCAATCGCTTCGGCCGGAGTGGCGCTGTTTGGTGCCCTGTCCGGCTGGGGGGTCTGGACGCTGGTCTACGCGCCGATCACTGGATTCTGGGTCAAGGCGATAGGCTATATGCTGGTGACGGGCTTCCGGCCGATTCCCAGTTTCGATTTTCGCGGGACGGGGGCGATGGTGGCCTTTGGCGCGTCGCTGCTGGGAGGACAGCTGTTCTGGATCATCCAGAGCCAGGCAGACGTGTTCATCGGCGGGCGCGTGCTGAGCGCGCATGACCTGGGCCTCTATGCCGAAGCGCTGTTCCTCACCCAGATTTTCGTCAGCAAGTTCATCCCGCCGCTCAATGACGTCGCATTCCCGGCCTATGCGCGCATGCAGAAGGATACGACCCGCGTGGCCCAGTCCTTCTGCAAGGCAGCGCGACTGCTGCTGCTGATTTCCTGTCCGCTCTATCTGGGCATGGCGGTGACGGCGGAGCCGCTGGTGGAAACGCTGTTCGGGCAAAAGTGGCTCGCCATGGCGCCCCTCGTCTCGATCCTGGCGCTCGCCATGCCGTTCATGACGTTGCAGGTGATGTTTGCGCCGGTCAGCAACGCGCTGGGCCGGCCGGGGACCACCGCGCGCATAGCCGGAATCGGGGCGATCATGATGCCCACGGCGTTCCTTGTGGGTATTCAGTTCGGCACGATCGGCCTGGCCTGGGCGTGGCTGTGCGCCTCTCCCCTGCTGACCCTCGCGACGGCCCGAATGGCCGGCGCACCTATTGGCCTTCGGATTGTGGACGTGATTCGCGCGGCGGCTCCGGGACTTGGGTGCGCGATCATGATGGCGGGCGTCGTGATGGCGATAGATGCGGCGCTGCCCCCCCTGTCCGCGCCCATGCGGCTGGCGGTGCTGGTCCCGGGCGGGGTCCTCGCATTCATGGCGGCGCTCACCCTGTGTGCGCGCGGCACATTGATCGAGTTGATCCGTCTGGTCGTTCACCGCAGCGCCCCGGAACCGGCCTGATCCGCCGGTCCGGCGTACGAATCAGGCGGTCTGGATATAGGTGCGCAGGGCCTCCGCCTCCGATTCGATGCGGTCGATCCGATATTTGACCAGATCGCCGATCGACACCAGCCCCGCCAGCCCGCCGTCAACCATGACGGGCAGATGGCGGATGCGTCGCCTGGTCATCAACGACAGCCCATGGATGACCGGCGTCTCTTCATCGATGGTGATCGCCGGCGCGGTCATCACATCGGCCACCGGGCGACTCAGCACGGCCGCGCCCTGTTCGCCGAGCGTGTAGACCAGATCGCGTTCGGAAAAGATGCCGACGACCTTTCCGTCGTCGACCACGGGCACGCACCCGATTCGCCGCTGCGCCAGCAGGCCCACGGCGGACAGGACACTGTCGGTCGGCCGCACCTGAATGACCTCTCCACCCTTGCTCCGCAGAATCGCCGCGACGGTCATGATCGCTCTCCTTCATTGTCGTCGATATTGTCTCGGACCAGGGTCCCGGGGCTTGATGATCCCACTTTCGCACCCCAAAGAAAAGGGATGACACATAATCAGGGCCTGGACGATCCGGCCATCGCCGCAACCGCATGGATACGGTTCCGGCGAATCATGACATGGATGGCGGTGGGCGGCGCGGTCTGCGTCGTCGTGGCGCTGTTTTTCCTGCATCTGGCGACGGGGCCGATGCCGGTTCATATGATCGTGGCCACCATCATCGGCGTGTGGCTGACCTTCATGCTGGGCACGGGGTTGATGGCGCTGGTCTTCCTGTCCAGCGGAACGGGCCATGACGAGCAGGTGGTCGACCAGCTCAAGACCGAGGGGGAATCCGAATGACCGACGCGCGGGGCGAAGCGATATTGCGGGTGGTGCCCAGAATATCGGACATCAACGCCAATGGACATATATTCGGCGGATGGGTGCTCAGCCAGATGGACATTGCCGGCGGCATCATCGCCCACCGCATCGCACAAGGGCCGGTGGCGACCGTCGCGATCGAGGGGATGGAGTTCATCGCCCCGATTCTGCTGCACGACATCGTATCGGTCTATGCGCGGGAAGAGCGGCGCGGCCGCACGTCCATCAGCATCCGAATCGACGTGGTCGCGACCCGCGGCCCCACCCGTGAACAGATCGACCTGACCAGCGGCCTGTTCACGTTCGTCGCCATCGACGAACATGCCCGTCCCCGACCGCTGCCGCCAGGCTGACGGTCAGCGGGGCGCCTTTTCCTTGTAGGACAGGCGGGCCGACTCACCGGCTGGCACCGTTACCCGCCAGATCCAGCTTGCTCCGCGCCGTTCCATGGCAGACGGCCGGGGCGTGATATCATGGGGGATGGTCACTTCGGCCGTCACGGGGAATGGACGCCCGTTGGCAAGCGCGATCTCCCATCGTCTCGCCTTCGAATCGCCGGGCGTCCGCGTCACCGCGATTCGCACGTCCGAACTTTGCGCCAGATCGTAATCGATCCGTTCATCCACGGCCTTGTCGCCTATATCGGCTTCGCCCGCCAGCAGGCGCAGTCCACCCACATCCTCGAATACCGCGACGCCCCCGGAAGGCATGGGCAGACCAAGCCCGTCCCCCTGACGATTACGCAACCGCAGCCGGGTCGTCATGGGCCGCGATTCCCCCGCGCCGTCACCCCGCCCGCCACCATCGCCGACAGCGGCCACGTAAAGACGCTCGACCTTCACCCCGTCCTGACGGATCAGCGCGACCTGCTTCTGGCTTTTGGCCGCCACGTCGACGGCAACGGGAACGCGGTAGAATTTGAGGTCGCCCACATCCTCTGGCGGGGGCGGCGGCGGCGGTGGGGGCGGCGGCGGCGACGCAGGGGCAGGCATCGCGACCCGTTCGGTCCGCCGCTGCGCCGTGACCATGATGTCCTGCATCCCGCCCATCATCGCGGCCGGCGCCTCCCGGACAGGAGACAAGCCCCAGCGCGGATGGGTGCTGGTGATGTCCATCGGCCAGCAGGTCAGGCGCAGGGGGCCGCCGGTCGACCGCGGCCGCGCGCCACCGCGCGCGCGCCTGTTCGGCTGGCCGGCGATGACGCCCAGTTGCGCGTCGGCAAAGCCGGTGGACCCGCCGTTCGCCACGGTGAGCCACGCCATAAGGTCCAGCGTGTCGCCGTCCCCCTTCATGTCCGCGACATAATTCGCCGCCCAATCGAACCCTTCGGCCAGATAGGTCAGGTGCAACGTCACCTGCTGCGCCCGGTCAGCCACGGCGATGACCGACAGGGTCGGGCGCGAAGACATGTCGGCCGGCACCTGCGAATACAACATGCGTTCGGGCAGACCGCTGCAACCCAGCGCCTCATATCCCTGCGCTGTCTGGACAATGACGCCGCCGGTCGGGCCGGCGCTGATGATCGCGTCCTGCTCGACCACTGCGCCGGTCCGGCGATCGGTGCGGCGCAGGGTGACGGTGCGTTTCAGATATGCGTCGACCAGTCCGGCGGGCGACAGCAGGCGCGCGTCCCGATTTTTTTCCCGCACGCCCCGCGGCATGCCGGTGACGATGGCGGTTTCGGGCAGCAACCCTTCCGCCACGCCTTCAAACCGCACGACCGATTCGCCCTGCGGCATGGCAAGCGTTCGCGTTTCGGTGATCAGCGCATAGCCGCGCGGCCAGTTGGGATCGATCGCGCCCTTGGTCCGGCCCGGCGCGCGATACACAGTGACGGACACCGAATCGATGCGGTCCGATATGATGGTGCCCGCCCACGCCACCGCCAGCCCCGATCCCGGACCCATCCATAGCAGGAGCGCCAGCAGGGCAAGAATGCGGGGCATCGACGCCCGCCTCTCAATAACGCGAATCGAAGGTCACGGTCAGATCCACCGAACCGTTGGCAGGCACGGGCACGCTCCATTCCATGCGGTCGGCCGACACGCGCTTGCCTTCAAGGCTCTGTGCCGTAACGCGGGTATCGCCCCACAGCCCGCTTTGCGCCAGATCCACCGTCACCGCCTCCGGCCGGGCATTGGTCAGGGTATAGCGCATCCGCGTTTCCCAGCGCGATCCGCCCTTCTTCGTCCGCTGCTCGACCGTGGGCCGGACTTTGACGTCAAACGCCTCGCCCGTGCGCAGCGCCATGGACGAACCCATCGGCGTATGATCGATACTGTTCTCGCCGATGAACTGGGGATCACCACGCGAATCACGCATGTACACGCGAACCGTGCCGGCTGGCAGCTGGTCGCCCAGCCCGCCCTGTTTCGAGGTGGAGAATTTAAGAACGCTCGCCGCGCTCATCGGCTCGGCCGAACTGGACAGCCAGCCATTCACAAATTCATAGGTCGCCCGGGCGGGCGCGCCTTTGACATCCAGAAAACTGACCTGCTTCTGCTGGGCGTTGGCGATCGTCGTACGGGCGGCCAGCGGATAGAGATAATAGTCGCCCAGCCGTTCGCGCGGACCGCTTTCGGTCCCGGCCTCCTCGATGGTCCCGGTCGAGGCGCGCCACCAGTCGCGCCGACCGCCGCCCATCGCCGGATTGCCCGCGACCAGCAGCGTCCGGGCGTTGGTGAAGGTCGTGCCGCTATTATTGGTGAGCGTCACCCAGCCCTGCATGTCCATGGCCCCCCGGCCCGCGTCGAACAGGGCGACATAATCGGCGGTCCAGCCCAGATTGGGGGTCAGATAGGACAGGCGCGCCGGCACCGTGCCGCCGCGCGCCGCCTCCACCGTCACCGACAAAGTGGGCCGCGCGCGCAGGTCGGGGGGCACCCGGTCGAATATGACCCGCACCGGCAGTCCGTCGTCACGCAGCACCTCAATACGGTTGCCAACCTGCATGACGATACCGCCATTGGCGGCCAGAATCTTCGCGCGCTCGCGACTCTCTGCGCCCGTGCCGGGGTTGGTGCGCACCAGTGTCACCTCCTGCCCCACGGCCTTGTTCATCAACTTGTCCGGGGACAGCAGGTCGAAATCAAAATTCTGTTCGACGATGCTGAAGCCCGGGCCGGACAGATTGACCGTTTCCGGCCGGATGCGCGCCGACACGTCGGGAAACTCGATGCGATTGCGGCCCTGACTGACGGACAGATTGCGATCGTCCTGCACCAGCGACTGGCCATTATTATAAATGGTGACCGCTATGTCTCCCTGCGCGGTGGCGCCGGTCGGATCGGCAGCGTTCTGCGCGGAAAGAGCGCCGGGCAGCGCGATTGGCAGCACAATCGGCAGCAGCGCCGCCAGGCGAAAGGCGTTCATCGGTCCGTCCTCATCTTTACCCGGCCATTGTGGCCCAAGCCGCGCCCCTTGGGAAGCCCGGACGGCGGGATGAAGTCCCCCATGGCAAGATCATCGAACGCGTGGTCACGCCGTCGGCACATCCACCGGCCAAAGGCCAATGGCAGGAACAGGCAGGCAGCCGGTCAGCACCGCCATTGCGATGCCGGGTTGCAATGCCCCGACCGTAAAAAAGGGGGCAGGCGCACCGGCGCCGCCCCCCTTCTGTCAATTCCTTTCACGACCTGCCGGACAGACAGGACAGCGGCGGGCAATCATTCCGCCGCTTCAGTCGCCGAACGGGGGCGGCGCGTACGTTTGCGCGGCGCCTCCGCCGGTTCGTCGCTGTCATTATCCGCACGGGCGATCGACGGCGGCAGGACGGCGAGATCCAGCCCCTCCTGCTCACCTGCAGCCGCCTCGACATTCACCTTACGCGGCCGGCCGCGACGGGGACGCGCGACGGCAGCTTCGGGCTCGACCGGCGACTCTGCCTCGGGGCGGGGTTCGACCGCCACGGATTCGGCCTGAACGACCGGAGCCTGCTGTGCGGCATCTTCCCCGCTCGCGGCATGATTATCCTCCACAGGCGCGGCGCGAACCGGACGCTCGCGGCGTCCACGATCGCGGCGACCGCGATCTTCACTCCCGGCGCGATTTTCAGCGCCATTGCGGCCATCGCCCGCCGACCGATCCTGGGACGGGCCCGCACGGCCTTCGTCCAGCGCGTCCTCGGACGCGTCGAAATCCTCGCCTTCGTCCTCGAAACTCTCGTCGGGGCGGCGGAAGCGCTGCTGCTGTTCGTCCTGGCGCGCCCGATTGTCGGCAAGGACACGGAAATAATGATCCGCGAATTGCAGATAATATTCCGTGTTCACCCGGTCGCCCGCCATTTGGGCGTCGCGGGCCATGTTCTTGTATTTTTCGAGCAACTGGGTGGCATTGCCGCGCGCGCGGCTGTCGATCCGATTGCCGTTATCGCCGCCACCCCGGTTTCCGCCATTGGGACGCCCGTTGTTCCGGCCGCGATTGCGCCGGCCGGCCTGCCTGTTGTTGATCAAGACATGGTCCTTGCGTTCACTGTATATTCGATCACTGAAATCACCGTTCAGTCGCCATCCCCAAGCACGATCCATAGGGATCGGATATGCTCCACCGGACAGGGGTCGAGGGAGACCCATGTCCTCGCACCGCCAGAGGCACCTGGCAGGGCACCGTCATGACTTTAAGGAGCGGGGAAACAGTCTTTTCTACCAACGGCTCATGAGCCTGATCAATGAGAGAGAACCGTCCCTGCGACCCATGTAGTGACTTTCCGGCCATAAACCAAGAGAATTTCGACGGCGCCGCGGTAAATCCCTGCTTTTCAGAAATCGCCGCCGCAGGTCGCGATCAGGCACCGGTCGTGCCCGGCCAGATCGGCGCGCGACGCGACGCACAGGCCCTGCGCCGAGATCAATGCCGTGACAGCGATCCGCTGATCGAAACCGATTTCGATGGCCGCCATCCCCCCCGGCGCGATCAGCGCCGGCAGATGCGGCGCGATCCGCCGATAATCGTCCAGCCCGTCCTGCCCCGCGAACAACGCGCCATGCGGCTCGCGCAGTACATCGGCCGCCAGCACCGTGTCGGAGGTGATATAGGGCGGATTGATCAGCAGCAGATCGAAGCGCGATGCGATACCCCCCGTCCAGTCGCCCTGTCGGAAATCGGCGCGCCCGGCGAAGCCGAGCCGGTCGGCATTGCCCTGCGCGACGGCGAGGGCCGCGGGCGAGATGTCGACACCGACGCCGCGCGCATCGGGCCATTGGTCCAGCGCGGCCAGCAACAGCGCGCCCGATCCGGTTCCCAGGTCCAGCACCGTTGCGGGAGCGCGACCGGCAAAATGCCCGACCGCCGCCTCTATCAGCGTTTCGCTGTCGGGGCGCGGGATCAGGACATCGGGCGTGACCGTCACCGTGATCGTCCAGAAATCGCGCCGGCCGGTGATATAGGCGACGGGTTCATGCCCCAGCCGGCGGTCGATCAGCGCGAGAAAACCCTTCGGCACGGTCAGATCCCGCTGACGCAGGAGAAGGTCGCTGCGCGACAGTCCAAGCGCATGCGCAAGCAGCAGTTCGGCATCGAGCCGCGGCGTGGCGCTGACGGCGGCAAGGCGACCGGCGGCGGCGTGGAGAGCAGCGGCCACGCCCCCGGACGGAATAGCCGTCACCCGGCCCCGTCCAGTTGCGCCAGCCGCGCGGCCTCATCCTCCGCCACAAGCGCGTCGATCACTTCCGCCAGTCCGGGACCTTCCAATATTTCGGGCAGGCGGTGCAGGGTCAGGTTGATGCGATGATCGGTGACGCGCCCCTGCGGGAAGTTATAGGTGCGGATGCGTTCCGACCGGTCGCCCGACCCGACCATCGCCTTGCGCGCGCCGGCCTGCGCGCTCGCCGCGCGCTCCCGTTCCATTTCATAGATGCGCGCACGCAGCACCTGCATGGCCTTCGCCTTGTTCTTGTGCTGCGACCGCTCGTCCTGCTGGGTGACGACGATGCCGCTGGGCAGATGGGTGATGCGCACGGCCGAATCGGTCGTATTGACATGCTGCCCGCCCGCGCCCGACGCGCGGTAGATATCGATTTTCAGATCGCCATCGGCGATCTGCACGTCCACATCCTCAGGCTCGGGCAGCACCGCCACCGTCGCCGCCGAGGTATGGATACGCCCCCCGCTTTCGGTAACGGGCACGCGCTGCACACGGTGGACGCCGCTCTCGAACTTCAGCCTGGCGAAAACGCCCACGCCGGTCACGGACGCCACCACTTCCTTGTAACCGCCCACCTCGGACGGATTGGCGGAGATCAGTTCGAGCCGCCACCCCTGAACATCGGCATAGCGCTGATACATGCGGAACAGGTCGCCCGCGAACAACGCCGCCTCGTCCCCGCCCGTACCGGCACGGATTTCCAGCATGGCGGGCCGCGCATCAGCCGCGTCGCGGGGCAGAAGCTGGAGAGCGAGCGCGCGTTCGGCCGAGGGAAGCTGCCCCCGGAGCAGCCGCATCTCCTCCTGCGCCATGTCGCGCATGAGCGGATCGGCGTCAGGATCGTCGCCACCCGCCATCTGTTCCAGCGCGTCCAGTTCCTGCCGCAACCGCCGCACCGCATGCGCGGCCTTCGCGACCGGTTCGATCTCGGCATATTCCTTAGACAGCCGCACAAAATCCTCGGGCGCCAGGTCGGCGCGGGTCATCGACGCCTGCACCTCGTCCCGGCGCGCCTCGATCTGCGCGATGCGTTCGGCCGAAATGCGCATCAGAGCGCCGCCAGCGTCCCGACCAGCCCGTCCAACGCAACCGCCTGCTGCTCGCCGGTCCCCAAATTCCGCACGGACGCCTCGCCGCGCGCCAGTTCGTCGTCACCCAGGATGATCGCCCAGGCGGCACCCGATGCGTTGGCCCGCTGCATCCGTTTCTTCATGGCGCCGCGATACCCCATGTCGCAGGCGATACCCGCCCGGCGCAGGTCAGCGACGATGCCGGTCGCCCTGGTTTCGGCCGCCTCGCCCATCGGGATGACCGCGACCATGGGCCGCGCGATATCCGGCGCGTCGATCAGCATCGCCAGCCGCTCGACCCCCGCCGCCCAGCCGACCGCCGGCGTCGGCGGACCGCCCAGATCCTCGATCAGCCCGTCATAGCGCCCGCCGCCCAGCACCGTGCCCTGCGCGCCCAGCCGATCGGTCACGAACTCAAAAGCGGTGTGGCGGTAATAATCGAGCCCGCGCACCAGCCGGGCATTGCGCTGCCACGCCACGCCCGCCGCGTCGAGACCCGCCGTCACCTTCTCGAAAAAGGCGCGCGCTTCGTCCGTCAGATAGGCGTCGATATCCGGCGCGCTGTCGGCGGCCGGGCGATCGCGCGGATCCTTGCTGTCCAGGATACGCAGCGGATTGCGCTCCAACCGCTCCAGGCTGTCCTGCGACAGCTGGTTGCGATGCCCCTCGAAATGCGCGATCAGCGCGGCGCGCCACACCGTTCGGCTCTGCGCGTCGCCCAGCGTGTTGAGCGTCAGCGTCACGCCCTCGATCTTCAATTCACGCAACAACTGATCGCCCAGCACCAGCAGTTCCACGTCCGCGCCCGGTTCGGCCGCGCCGATGATCTCCGCGTCGATCTGGTGAAACTGGCGGAACCGGCCCTTTTGCGGACGCTCATAGCGGAACAGCGGGCCGTGCGTCGCGATCTTCAGCGGCGCGTATTGCTGCCATCCCTCAGTGATATAAGCGCGGCACAGGCCCGCGGTGAACTCCGGCCGCAAGGTGATGCTGTCGCCCCCGCGATCCTCGAACGTATACATTTCCTTCGCGACCACGTCGGTGGTGTCGCCCAGCGACCGGGCGAACACCGCCGTCGCCTCGAACACCGGCACCTCGACCCGCTGGAAACCGTATAGCCGGCGTATCCGGTCGAAGGTCGCGACGACATGCGCGAAGCGTTCCTGAAAGGCGTCCGGCGTGCCGCCCAATATGTCCTGCGTGCCGCGCACCGGGCGCGGCGTTTCGACTTTAGCCATGGGGCAGCGCCTTTACCTGCATTTCCGGCCGGGTGAAACGTCAATTTTCCATGCGGACGCGAAGGGGTGGACGCGCGCCATCCGTGCCGCCATGCTGATGGCGATGCGGGGCGCCAAGACCCCGCCCCTTTCTGGGAGACATCCATGCTACGCAGCCTCGCTGCCACCCTGTGCCTCACCCTCGCCCTCGGCGCGCCGCTGTCCGCGCAGGATGCGATACGGTCACGGCCGACCGCCCAACCCGTCAACGACGCGACGCCCCTGCCAAAGGATGCCCCCTATCCCGGCGGCACCATCCGGCTGGAGGTGGACGCGCGCGATACGGCTCAGCGTATCTTCCGGGTCAGGCAAACCATCCCCGTGGCCGCGCCCGGCCCGCTGACCCTGCTCCTGCCCGCATGGCTGCCGGGCAATCATGCGCCGCGCGGCCAGGTGGAAAAGGTCGCCGGCCTCGCCTTCACCGCCGGCGGCAACCCGCTGACGTGGCGGCGCGACCCGCTCGACGTCTATGCGTTCATCGTCGATGTACCCGACGGCGCGCAGGATGTGGTCGCAACCTTCCAGTTCCTGTCCGCCACCGCGCCCAATCAGGGCCGCGTCGTGATGACGCCCAAAATGCTCAATCTCCAGTGGGAATCGGTTTCGCTCTATCCGGCCGGCTATTACACCCGCCAGATCCCGGTGCAGGCGACCGTCACCTATCCCGCCGGTTGGCAGGCGGCGACCGCGCTGCGCGGCACGAAAACGGGCGACACCGTCGCCTATGATGTCATCGACTATGAAGCGTTGCAGGATTCGCCGGTGTTCGCCGGCCGCCATTTCAAGGCGGTCGACCTGGGCAACAAAGTGACGCTGAACATCGTCGCCGACGAATCCGACGAACTGGACGCAAAGCCCGAACAGATCGCCCGGCACAGAAAACTGGTGGACGAGGCCAAGGCGCTGTTCGGCACATGGTCGTTCGACCATTATGATTTCCTGCTCGCCATCACCGATGAAATGGGCAGCATTGGGCTGGAACATCACCGCAGTTCCGAAAATCAGGTGGAACCGGGCTATTTCAAAGCGTGGGACGGTGACGCGGCACTGCTCGACCGCAACCTGCTCCCCCATGAATTCACGCATAGCTGGGATGGCAAGTTCCGCCGCCCCGAAGGCCTGTGGACGCCCGATTTCCGCACGCCAATGCAGAACGAACTGCTGTGGGTCTATGAGGGGCAGACCCAGTTCTGGGGCTATGTGCTGGGCGCGCGGTCAGGCCTGTTCACCGCGCAGGAGACGCGGGACGCCTATGCCCATATCGCCGCGAAGCTGGACACCATCCGGGGGCGGGAATGGCGGCCGATGGAGGACACGACGCTCGACCCCATCATCGCCGCGCGGCGCCCCAAGGGCTGGGCCAGCTGGCAGCGGTCTGAGGATTATTACAATGAAGGGCTGATGATCTGGCTGGAGGCGGACGCGATCATCCGGCGCCAAAGCCGGGGCGCGAAAGGCCTGGACGATTTCGCACGCGCCTTTTTCGGCGGCCATCCGGGTGACTGGGGCCAGCGCCTCTACAATCGGGAAGAAGTCGTGCGGACGCTGAACACCATCGCCGCCTATGACTGGGACGGTTTCTTTAAAACCCATGTCGACAGCCCGACGCGCGAAACGCCCAAGGGCGGGTTCATGATGGGCGGATACCGTCTGGTCTATGGCGACAGCCCCGCCAGCTATACCCGGCGCATCGAAAGCGCGCAGAAGATCACCGACCAGAGTTTCGGTATCGGCCTGATCGTCAGGAATGATGGAGATGTCGCCGCGGTGACGTGGGACAGCGCGGCGTTCAGAGCGGGACTGGCCGTGGGGTCCAGGATCATCGCGGTGAACGGCGACGCCTATTCGCCCGATGCATTCAGGAACGCGATCAAGGGCGCAGCCGCGTCCGGCACGCCGATCCAGATAATCGTCCAGCAGGACAAATATTACCGCGTTTTGTCGCTCGCTTATTCAGGTGGCCTGCGCTATCCGCGCCTCGAAAAAGCAGGAGAGGGTGAGGGCAGCCTGGACAGGTTGCTCCGTCCGAAAACATAACCGCCCCGTCACCCTACGACAAAAACTAAGGCAAAGACGCATGAATATCGATCTGATCCCGGTCGGCGACAACCCGCCCCACAGCCTCAACGTGATCATCGAGGTGCCGGTCGGCGGCGAACCGGTGAAGTATGAATTCGACAAGAAATCGGGCGCCCTGTTCGTCGATCGCATCCTCCACACACCGATGCGCTATCCCGCCAATTACGGCTTCGTGCCGCATACGCTGTCGCCCGACGGCGATCCGCTCGACGCCCTGGTGATCGCGCGCTCCCCCTTCATTCCCGGCTGCATCGTGCGCGCCCGCCCGATCGCGGTGCTGAACCTGGAGGACGAGGCCGGCGGTGACGAAAAGCTGGTCTGCGTGCCCGACGACAAGACCTTTCCCTATTACACCGACGTGGGTGAAAAGGACGATCTGCCCGGCATCGTCATGGAACAGATCGAGCATTTCTTCACCCATTACAAGGATCTGGAGAAGCAGAAGTGGGTGCGGATCGGCACCTGGGGCGGCGCGAACGACGCAAAACAGATCACGCTGGAAGCCATCGAACGGTACAAGGCCGGCAAAAAAGCCGCCTGACCCCACCGCCTTCATCGGATGAGAAAAAGGCCGCGTGATCCCGGACAGGTTCACGCGGCCTTTTTCTGTCGCCCTTCGGCTGCGCGTCAGATTACGCGGTCCGCCTCCAGCGCCAGAGCGAGCGGGTCGCGCACTCTGGGCAGGCGGGCGTGCAGGCGGGCGTCAGCTTCCACCAGCCGTTCCACGCCCATCGACAACTGATCCTCCGGCAGGGTGAAGGGCAGGCGTACGAACCGCTCAAAGGCCCCGCCCACCCCGAACCGGGGACCGGGCGCGATGCGTACCCCGTGACTTTGCGCGATCGCGGCCAGCGCCGTGGCTTCCGCGCGGGGCAGCTCCGCCCACAGCGACAGCCCGCCCGCGGGGGATTCGACGCGCCAGTGCGGCAGCCTGCGCCCGATCAGCGCCACCAGATGATCGCGCCGTGCGCGCAGCATCCGCGCCCGTTCCCCCAGCCCGTCATCCTGATCCATCAGCCAGGCGACAGCCAGCTGGTCGAGGACCGGACTGGCCATGTCGAGCGTCGTGCGGATGCGGCCCAGCGCGGCGATGGTCTGCGGGTCGGCGCGAATCCAGCCGATGCGCAGCCCGCCCCAGAACAGCTTGCTCGCCGACCCCATGGTGATGACCTGCCGGCCGGACGGATCATGGACCGCGACCGGCGGCGGCGGCGGTCCTTCCAGCCCGATCGCCGCCATCGTCTCGTCGATCAGCAGCGGCGTGTGGCACCGGACGGCGGCATCCACCAGCATGCGCCGCGTACCCGGGTCCATGCTGCGCCCCGTGGGATTATGGAAATCGGCGATGACATAGGCGAACCGGGGCGCGGTCTGGCGGAACGCCGCCGCCATCGCATCGACGTCCCACCCCCGGTCGGGCAGGCCGACGGGCACCGGCACGACATGCGCGCGTTGCAGCACCTGAATGGCATTATGATAGGTGGGGTGGTCGATCACGCCCCTGTCGCCCGGCCCGGCAAGCCATTGCAGCAGCAACGAGAAACCTTGCTGGGCGCCGTTGGTCACCATGATCTGATCGGCGCTGGTGGGACATCCGCGCCGGTCGAAATGGGCGGCGATCGACCGGCGCAGCAACGGCAGGCCAAGCGGATCATACCCCAGATCGCCCAGATAGGCGGGCATGGCATCGACCGCCAGACTATAGGCCCGGCCGACCCCCGCCGCAGCCGGCAAGGCCGCATGCGTCCAGTTGAGCACCATGTCGCCATCGACCGCGTCGAGATCGGGCGGCGCGGCACCGACGCCGCCGGCGGGCAGCCGCGTGACACTGCCCGAGCCCTGCCGGCTTTCGAGATATCCTTCCTCCCGCAACCGGTCGAACGCCGCCGCGATCGTCGTCCGGCTCAGCCTCAGCGCGGCCGCCAGTTCCCGCTCGCCAGGCAGGCGCACGTCGAGGCCGATCCGGCCGTCCAGCACCAGCATGCGCAGCGCCTGCGCCAATTGGCGATAGGCCGGCTCCACACTGTCCTCGGCACGCCAGGCGCCCAGCAGGCGGAGCAGGGAGGGAGAGCGCAGCACGGAAGTGGACATGGCAAAACCCCGCGGAAGGAATAATGGCGGGTCCATTTATCAGAAATGGCCTTTCCGCAAAGGGCCAGTTTCACCGACAAGGCATGCCAGCCCTTATCCAACGACCCACCTCGCCGCGGGAAACGAGCGCTATCCGCCGATCAGGCGGACATAAGCGCTGGCGACCCAGCCGGCAGCGCAAGGGCCGCCATAGGGCTGCTTGCGCTCCACCGGGGACGAAACACCGCAATCGACCGCCGCCGCCCCGTCAGCCCCGCCCGCCGGATCGGCCGGCACGACCACGCCCAGCCATTTCTGGTCCAGGCTGCGCGTGCAGATATAGGTCCGCTGCCCATCTGGCAGCCGGCCCAGTTCCTGCGCATCGGCAAATGGCGCGGCATGCAGCGCAAGTCCCGCCGCCCCGCTACGCGTCACCTGGCCCAGTGCGCCGCACGCATCCAGCCGCGGCCCATCCTCGCCGATGGTGACGGGACGGGCGGCGGGCGCGCCGATGCGGTTGTCCTGCGCCATGCCCCGCGATGCGCCCGCCCGCGACCGGTCGGGCAATTCCTCCAATATGTCGTCGCTCTTGGAACAGGCCGCGAGCAGCAGCAGCAGGACAGGGACGATACGCATGAAGACGTGATAGACCGGGCCGGGCGCCAGCGGAAGCCGCCATGTTTCGCTTTAGTTTCAGCGCGCCCTTCCCTATATGCTCGGCCATGACCGAAGAACCTCTGAACAGCCCGAACAACAGCGACTATGGCGCCGACAGCATCAAGGTGCTCAAGGGTCTGGACGCCGTGCGCAAACGGCCCGGCATGTATATCGGCGACACCGACGACGGGTCGGGCCTGCACCATATGGTGTTCGAGGTCAGCGACAATGCGATCGACGAAGCGCTGGCCGGCCATTGCGACCGTGTGGTCATCACCCTGAACCCCGACGGGTCGGTGTCGGTCGAGGATAACGGCCGCGGCATCCCCACCGGCATCCACAAGGAAGAAGGCGTGTCGGCGGCCGAGGTCATCATGACCCAGCTGCATGCGGGCGGCAAGTTCGAGAACAGCAGCGACGACAATGCCTATAAGGTGTCGGGCGGCCTGCATGGCGTCGGCGTGTCGGTGGTCAACGCGCTCAGCGAATGGCTGGACCTCAACATCTGGCGCGACGGTAAGGAGCATTATATCCGTTTCGCCTATGGCGACGCGACAGCGCCGCTCAAGGTGATCGGCGATGCGCCGGTCATGGAGGACGGGACGCCCAAGAAGGGCACGCGCGTCACCTTCCTGGCCTCGACGGAAAAGGCGCCCGGTGACCGGGGCACCTTCCGGAACCAGATCGACTATGATTTCGAGAAGCTCGAACATCGCTATCGCGAACTGGCATTCCTCAATTCGGGGGTCCGCCTGTTCCTGGTCGACGCGCGGCATGAGGAGCGCAAGGAAGTCGAACTCTTCTATGAAGGCGGCATCGCGGCCTTCGTCAAGTTCCTCGACCGCAACAAGACCGCGCTGATACCCGATCCGATCGCGATCGCGGGCACCCGGGACGATGTGACCATCGATGTCGCGCTGGAGTGGAACGACTCCTATTATGAAAATGTCCTGTGCTTCACCAACAATATCCCGCAACGCGACGGCGGCACGCATCTGGCGGCCTTCCGCGCTGCGCTGACCCGGACGCTCAACAATTATGCTGACCGGTCGGGCCTGCTGAAGAAGGAGAAGGTCTCCCTCACCGGTGAGGATATGCGCGAGGGGCTGACCGCGATCGTTTCGGTCAAGCTTCCCGATCCCAAATTTTCCAGCCAGACCAAGGACAAGCTGGTCAGTTCCGAGGTGCGCCAGCCGCTGGAAGCGCTGATGGCCGACAAGATGGCCGAATGGCTGGAGGAAAACCCCGCCCACGGCAAGATGATCGTGCAGAAGGTGATCGACGCCGCCGCCGCGCGCGAAGCGGCGAAGAAGGCGCGCGAACTCACCCGGCGCAAGGGCGCGATGGACATCGCCTCGCTGCCCGGCAAGCTGGCCGACTGTCAGGAGCGCGACCCCGCCAAGTCGGAACTGTTCCTGGTCGAGGGCGACTCCGCGGGCGGCTCCGCAAAGCAGGGCCGCAACCGCCACAATCAGGCGATCCTGCCGCTGAAGGGCAAGATACTGAACGTGGAACGCGCCCGTTTCGACCGCATGCTCTCGTCCAAGGAAGTGGGCACGCTCATCCAGGCGATGGGCACGGGCATCCGCGACGATTTCAACATCGACAAGCTGCGCTATCACAAGATCGTCATCATGACCGACGCCGACGTCGACGGCGCGCATATCCGCACGCTGCTGCTGACATTCTTCTATCGCCAGATGCCCCGGATCATCGAGGGCGGGCACCTCTACATCGCCCAGCCGCCGCTCTACAAGGCAACGCGCGGCCGGTCGGAAGTCTACCTGAAGAATGAATCGGCGCTGGAACAATATCTGGTCGACAATGCCGTCGATTCGATGGCGCTGGATACGGTCGACGGCACGCGCACGGGCGAGGATCTGCGTCACCTGATCGAACATGCCCGCCGCATGCGCGCGGTGATGCGCTATGTTCCGCGCCGCTATGACCCCGCCATTATCGAAGCGCTGAGCCTCAACGGCGCGCTCGACCCTGAATTGTCGGACGGCGGGCTGGCGGACCGGCTGGCCAGGACAGTCGCGTGGATGAGCGCCCAGGATGAGGAAGGACGATGGACCGGCCGGATCGCGGCGGAGGGCGGCTTTCATTTCGAGCGGCTCTGGCGCGGGGTAACGGACCATCACATGATCGAACCGGGCTTCATCGGTTCGGCCGAGGCACGCAAGCTGCATGCCATCGCAATCGAGGAAGCGGGCAGCTATCGCGCGGCGGCCCGGCTGGTGACGGCAAAGGCGGCGCAGGCTGCGGAGGAAGCGGGCGAGGACGAGCTGCCGCCGCCGTCAGCCAAGGGCGCGACGGTCGTGACACGGCCGATCGAGCTGCTGGACGCGATCCTGACGACCGGCCGCAAGGGGCTGGCGATCCAGCGCTATAAGGGCCTGGGTGAAATGAATGCGGAACAGCTGTGGGAAACGACGCTGGACCCCGACAACCGCTCCATGCTGCGCGTCGAGGTCGAGCAGGCGGATATCGCCGATGAGATTTTCACCCGCCTGATGGGCGACGTGGTCGAACCGCGGCGCGAATTCATTCAGGACAATGCGCTGAACGTCGCCAATCTGGACGTGTGATGCCGCCTTTTCCCGGCAGGCCGGAACGGCGGGGATGAACGGCACGGAACCGCCGCGCTGCGCCTGGGCGTGCAAGGACCCGCTGGAGCGGGCCTATCATGACAGCGAGTGGGGCGTGCCCGTCCATGATTCGCGCCTGCTCTGGGAAACGCTCATGCTGGAGGGGTTTCAGGCGGGCCTCGCCTGGGTCGTCATCCTGCGCAAGCGCGAAAATTTCCGGTCCGCCTTCGCCGGCTTCGATCCCGACCGGGTCGCGGCCTTCGATGAACAGGACGTCGCGCGGCTCATGGCCGACGCCGGCATCGTGCGCGCCCGCGCCAAGATAGAGGCGACGATTACGGGCGCGCGCCTGTTCTGCGCGATGCGCGACAGGGGAGAGGATTTCGCCACCTATGCCTGGTCCTTTGTCGACGGGCGGCCGGTGCGGGGAGACGGGCGCAGCATCGTGCCGCATACCCCGCTTTCCGCCGCCCTAGCCAGGGACCTGAAAAGACGCGGCTTCAAATTTGTGGGGCCGACCATCGTCCACGCCTGGATGCAGGCGGTGGGGCTGGTCAACGACCATGCCGAACATTGCTTCCGCCACGATACGGTGAACGCGGGGTGATACGGATGGCACTCTGCGTCCTGCTGTGCCTCGCCGGTTGCGGCGGGGATCATACCGACCAGCCGGTAGCGCAGGAAGCGGACGGACGGAACCCCGCCCCGGCATCGGCGTCGGTGCCGGCCAACCCGGCGGTCCCCGACAAGGATGCCGCACCGGAATACCGCCCGTCGTCACCCGATCGCGCGCCATCGCCCGCGCGGTCCCCCGCCCCAACGCCCATGCCCGTGGACATGTATCGCGCGATCGGCACCGAGCCTTTCTGGACCGTCGACATACGCGGCACGCGCGCCACGCTGGAGCGGATGGACCACAGGGCGGATCATTTCACCGTGTCGCGCACGGATGACGGTCGTGCCATCCGCTATCGCGGCGACGGCTTCGCCATGACGGTGACCCCCGGCCCGTGCAGCGACGGCATGAGCGACACCCTCTGGTCCGACCGCGTGCAGATCGCCTTTACCGCCGGCGTGCTCAAAGGGTGCGGCGGCGCGCGGGAGGATATGCCGCGGGACGCGCCCTGAACGCCCGCACATGATCAGTCCGCGCGCATCGCGGCCTCGACCAGCGCTTCGGCCTCGATCAGCAACGCGTCGTCCGCCGCCTGCTGGGCAACATGTTCGCGGCCGATGAGGATCAGGACCGGCACGGCCAGCGGGCTGACCCGGTCCAATGCCCTGTGCAGCATCGTGTCCGAAGCCCGGTCGATCAGGTCGCCCAGCCGCCCGACATCGGTCATCCGCGCGCGCGCATCGGCCCATGCCGCCTTCAACAGCAGATGGTCGGGCTGATAGCGGCGCAGAACCTCATAGATGAGGTCGGTGGAGAAAGTGACCTGCCGCCCGGTCTTGCGCCTGCCGGGATGCTGGCGCTCGATCAGGCCGGAAATCACCGCCACGTCGCGGAATGCGCGCTTAAGCAGGCTCGACTGTTCGACCCAGTCGATGAACTCCTGATCCAGTATGTCCGCCGAAAACAGGCTGTGCGGGTCGGTGACGGGTTTCAGGCCATAGACCGCGAGCGCATAGTCGTTCGACACGAAGCCCAGCGGCATCAATCCCTGATCGTTCATCCGGCGGGTCAGCAGCATGCCGAGCGACTGATGCGCGTTCCACCCTTCGAAACTGTAGCAGACCAGATAATGCCGTCCCTCATGCGGAAAGGTCTCGACCAGCAACTGCCCCGGCTGCGGCAGGGCGGAACGCCGTTCCTGCATCTCCAGCCATTCGCGCACATCTTCGGGAAAACGATGCCATGCCGCCGGTTCGGCCAGAAAATGCCGTACCCGGTCCGCCAGGCGGGTGGACATCGCCATGCGGGTGCCGCCCCAGCTGGGAATGCGCGCGGTCTTCGCCGTCGCCCGCACGATCAGGTCGGCCGTGTCCACCCGCACCACCTCCACCGCCATGCCGGAAAAGAAGAAGCTGTCACCCGGCCGCAGGGTCGCGGCAAACCCCTCCTCCACCGTGCCCAGCCTGCGGCCATTGGCGAAGCGGACGGCCAGCGCGGGCTGGTCGACGATGATGCCGGCGTTGAGGCGATGCTGCTGGACGAAGCGCGGATGGGACACCCGCCAGCGTCCATCCGGGTCCCGCGTCAGCCGCTTGAACCGGTCATAGGCGCGCAGGGCATAACCGCCCCCTTCGATGAAGCCGAGCACAGCGGCGAACGCTTCGTCGCTCAGCGCGCTGTAGGGCGTGGCCGACCGCACCTCCGCGCGCAGTTCCTCCTCGAAAAACGGCCCGGCGCACGCCATGGCCATGACATGCTGCGCCAGCACGTCCAGGCCGCCGGGACGAAAATCGTCGGCATCGCGCTCCGCGGCCTCGACCGCGTCCAGCGCGGCGCGGGCCTCCAGATACTCAAACCGGTTGCCGGGGATCAGGATCGCCTCGCTGGCCATGTCCAGCCGGTGATTGGCGCGGCCGATCCGCTGCAACAGGCGCGAGGCGCCCTTTGGCGCGCCCATCTGGATGACGCAATCGACATCGCCCCAGTCAACGCCCAGGTCCAGCGAGGCGGTGGCGACCAGCGCGCGCAGCTTTCCCGCCGCCATCGCACTTTCCACCTTGCGCCGCGCCTCGACCGACAGGCTGCCATGATGGATCGCGATCGGCAGGTTGGCGTCGTTCACCGACCAGAGTTCCTGAAAGATGAGTTCGGCCAGCCCCCGCGTATTGCAGAATATCAGCGTCGTGCCGCGCGCCTCTATCTCCGCCATCACCTGTTTCGCGGCATATTTTCCCGAATGGCCCGACCAGGGCACGCGGCCTTCCGGGATCAGGATGGAGACATGGGGGGGCGCCCCATCCTCGCCCAGCACCGGCAGGACCGTATCGATGTCGCCGTCGGGCGCCAGCCAGGCGCGATAGGCATCGACATCGGCGACCGTCGCGGACAGGGCGACCCGGCGCAGCGCAGGATTGATGGCCTGCAACCGCGCCATCGACAGGGCCAGCAGGTCGCCCCGCTTCTGCGTGGCAAAGGCATGCACCTCATCGACGATGATCGTGCGCAAGCCGGCGAAGAGCATGGCCGCGTCGGGATAGCTGAGCAGCAGCGACAGCGATTCGGGCGTCGTCAGCAATATATGCGGCGGTCGCGCCCGCTGCCGCGCCTTGCGGTCGGAGGGGGTGTCACCGGTGCGGGTTTCGACCCGGATCGGCAGCCCCATCTCTTCCACAGGCGCCAGCAGGTTGCGCCGCACATCGACCGCCAGCGCCTTCAATGGCGAGACATAGAGGGTGTGCAGTCCCCCGTCCGCCAGCCAGCCCGGATCGGCGATAAGGTCCGCCAGTGTCGGCAGGAACCCGGCCAGCGTTTTCCCCGCACCGGTCGGTGCGACCAGCAGCGCATGCGCGCCGCACCGCGCGGCGTCCAGCATGTCACGCTGATGCCGGCGGGGACGCCACCCCCGGCCGGCGAACCAGCGTTCCAGCGCGGGGGGGAGATCGGCGGCCATGACGGGGATGTAGGCACTGCCATGCGCCGGGAAAAGCGCGGCGCTTTATGTTCCATCGGCCCGATCCTATATTGGCCGTGTCGCGCAAGCAGGAGAATACCATGACCGGGGATAGCGAAGCCGACCTGACCGGGGCCGAACCGACCCGCAACCGCCGCCGTCCGCGCCGATCCGTGCGCGAAATTGACGGGCGCCCGCTCAAACCGGCGACGATGATGATGGGCCATGGCTATGACCCGGCCCTTTCGGAAGGGGCGCTTAAGCCGCCGATTTTCCTTACATCCACCTTTGCCTTCGAAAGCGCGGCGGCCGGCAAGCGTCATTTCGAGGGGGTGACGGGCCTGCGCCCCGGCGGCGCGGAAGGGCTGGTCTATTCCCGGTTCAACGGTCCCAATCAGGAAATCTGCGAGGACCGGCTCGCCCTGTGGGAAGATGCCGAGGATGCGCTGCTCTTTTCGAGCGGCATGGCGGCGATCGCCACCACCCTGCTGGCGCTGGTCGAACCGGGCGACGTCATTGTCCATTCCGCGCCGCTCTACGCCGCCACCGAATCGCTGATCGGCCGTATTCTGGGACGGTTCGGTGTCCGATGGATCGATTTTCCCGCAGGCGCGAGCGAAGAGGAGATCGGAGCAACCATCGAAAAAGCCATGGCGCTGGGCCGGGTCGCGCTGCTTTATCTGGAAAGCCCGGCCAACCCTACCAATGTGCTGGTCGATCTGGAAGCGGTGGCGGCGCGCCGCGGCGCCTTGTTCGCCGGTGCGGACCATATCCCCCCGATCGTGATCGACAACACGTTTCTGGGCCCGCTCTGGCACCATCCACTCGCCCATGGCGCCGATCTCGTGGTCTACAGCCTCACCAAATATGCCGGTGGCCATAGCGATCTGGTCGCCGGCGGCGTGCTGGGCGGCGACGCGCTGATCAACAGCATTCGCCTGATGCGCAATACCATCGGCACCATTCTGGACCCGCACAGCGCCTGGATGCTGCTGCGGTCGCTCGAAACGCTGGAACTGCGGATGAGCCGGGCGGGAGAGAATGCGGCGAAGGTCTGCGCCTGGCTGCGCGACCAGCCGCAGGTGGAAAGGGTCGTTTATCTGGGCTTCCCCGAAAGCGCGCGACAGCAGGATATCTACGCACGCCATTGCACCGGCGCCGGGTCCACCTTCTCGCTCTATCTGAAAGGGGGGGAAACGCAGGCATTCGCCTTTCTCGACGCGCTCAGGATCGCCAAGCTCGCCGTCAGCCTGGGCGGGACCGAAACGCTGGCCAGCCATCCCGCCGCGATGACCCATTTGTCGGTCCCCGCCGCCCGCAAGGCGGCGCTGGGCATCAGCGACAATATGGTGCGCATATCGATCGGCTGCGAGGATGCCGACGACCTGATCGCCGATTTCGCCCAGGCCTTGCGCGCGGTGGACGGAACGGCAGGCACAGGAGACGGCGGCTGATCCGTGAAGCATGATCCGCCATACGCCCCGCCTTTTCCGGGGCGTCAGGGGAACCCGCCTGCCTTGGATACCCTAGTCCCAGTCGACCCGGCGCCACCCCCGCGCGGCCGCCAGTTTCGCCAGCGGACGATGGGGGTTGGAAGCAAAGGCTTCATCGGCGAATTCCAGCATCGGCGCATCCGACACATGGTCGGAATAGGCGCGGATATGGGCGGTCGACCGATCGATGGCCTGCGCCGCCATCCATGCCTTGATCATGCGCAGCTTGCCGGTGTCATAACAATTCTCGCCGGCGATCTTCGCGCGGACATAACGCAGGTCCTGGCTCAGATGATCGGTCGCGATCACCGCATCGAACCCCAGCCGCCGGGCGATAGGCTCGACATACAGGCGGTAGGATGCGGTCGCGAGCACCAGCCGGTAGCCGTCAGCCCGGTCCCGCGCGATCTGCGCCAGCGCGCCGGCCCGGACATTGCCGCCCACAACCCGGTCGGCATAGCTTTCCACCCGCGGCATAAGCCGGGCGCGCTCAACATTGGGCCCGATCATCAGCGCCTGGTTGAGTTCCTTGAGCCGCTGCCGCGATATCAGTTTGATGACATAGGCAAGCATCAGCAAGACCACGAGCGGCAACAGCACCAGGCGCCATGGCGCCATGCGCGCCGCTACATGGACCAGAAAGCCGGTATAGGTGCCGGTGAACGTCACCGTACGGTCCATGTCGTAAATCGCCAGCCTGTGCGTCATGCCGTTCCCGAAACTTTTACCGCGCCCTGTCGTTCTGTTTCACGGATGATCCGTTTCGACTTGCCGCGCAACCTATAATGGACCAGTAAATTCCCCGCATGAACACAGTCCCCGATCTGGCACAGGAAACGCGTGACGGCGGAACGGTCATCCGGCTTTCGGGAACATTATCGGTCGCGTGCCTGCGCGATCTGCCTGCGCGACTGGACCAGTTGTCCGGGCCTGTAACGGCCATCGATATCAGCGGCGTCGACCACATGGACACGATCGGCGCCTGGACCGTGCACCGGACGGCCCGGCGGCTGACCAGCGACATCACCGGCGGCAGCGACGATGCGCGGCGGCTGATCACCGCGATCGGGGAACTGGACGAGCCGGTGGCGATCCGGCCCGACAGCACCGTGCCCTGGCGCCGCGTGGTCGGCCAGATCGGCGAGGCGGTGACCAGCGCCGGATCGACGCTATGGGGACTGCTCGGCTTTTTCGGTGCGACGCTGGTCGCCACCTGGTCGCTGATCCGCCACCCCAGCCGCTTCCGCGTCAACGCGGTGGTCCAGCGGTTCGAGGTGGTCGGCGTTTCGGCGCTGGGCATCATCGGCCTGATGAGTTTCCTGATCGGCATCGTCATCGCCCAGCAGGGATCGGTGCAGTTGCGCCAGTTCGGCATGGAGATGCTGACCATCAACCTGGTCGGCCGCCTGACCTTCCGCGAGCTGGGCGTGCTGATGACGGCGATCATGGTTGCCGGACGCTCCGGCTCCGCCTTTGCTGCCCAGCTCGGCACGATGAAACTGACCGAGGAAATCGACGCGATGCGCACCATCGGCGTGTCGCCGATGGAGGCGCTGGTCCTGCCGCGCATGCTGGCCGTGGTGATCATGATGCCGCTGCTCGGTTTCTATTCGTCGATCATCGCGGTGATCGGCGGCGGTTTCCTGTGCTGGGTCGCGCTGGACATTCCCCCCATTACCTTTGTCCAGCGCCTGCGGGAGGTCGTGCCGATCACCGACCTGTGGGTCGGCCTCATCAAGGCGCCGGTCTTTGGCGTCATCATCGCGCTCGCCGGCTGCTTCCAGGGCATGCAGGTCAAGGCCAATGCGGAGGAAGTGGGCCTGCGCACCACCGCCGCCGTGGTCCAGGCGATATTCCTCGTCATCGTCATCGACGCCTTCTTCGCCGTATTCTTCACCTGGGTGGGGTGGAACTGATGTCCGGCGAAGAAGCAATGGCGGCGCAGGAAGCCCGTGTCGGAGAGGCGGTGGCCAATGACGGCATTGCCATATCCGTGCGCGGCCTGCGCAACAGTTTCGGCACGCAGGTCGTGCATGAAGGGCTGGACCTGGACGTGCGCAAGGGCGAGATTCTGGGCGTCGTGGGAGGATCGGGCACGGGAAAATCCGTGCTGATGCGTTCCATCATCGGCTTGCAAACCCCTGACGAAGGCGAGATCCACGTGTTTGGCGAGCCGATGATCGGCCGGCTGGACGATGAGGCTCTGGCCATTCGCAAGCGATGGGGCGTGCTGTTCCAGGGCGGCGCCCTGTTTTCCACCCTGACGGTGGCGGAAAATGTCGAAGTCCCGATCCGCGAATATTATCCTAATATCGGCGCCCAGTTGCGTGACGAGATCGCGGCCTACAAAATCCGCATGACCGGCCTGCCGCCGGAAGCGGGGCCAAAATATCCGTCGGAACTGTCGGGCGGCATGCGCAAGCGTGCGGGGCTGGCCCGCGCGCTTGCGCTCGACCCGGACCTGCTGTTCCTTGACGAACCAACAGCCGGGCTGGACCCGATCGGCGCGGCCGCCTTTGATGAACAGACCCGGCAACTGCAACAGATGCTGGGCCTCACCATCTTCCTCATCACCCATGATCTCGACACGCTCTATTCGATCTGCGACAGGGTGGCGGTGCTGGCGGACAGGAAAGTGCGGGCCGTCGGGACGATCGATGAGCTGTTGGCGACCGATCATCCCTGGATCCAGGAATATTTCAACGGACCGCGCGGGCGGGCGGCCACGGCCGCCGTCGCGCGATATCGCGGTACATCCCCTGACAACGATGCCGCGGACGGAAGGCGATAGGATATGGAAACCCGGTCCAATCATGTGCTTGTAGGCACTGTCACCTTGCTGCTTCTGGCCGCGGTCATGATCGCCGCCTTCTGGTTCTCCCGCCTGTCCGACGGTGAGAACAGGGAGTATGACATCTTCTTCAAACAGTCGGTCAGCGGCCTGGCCAAGGGGTCGGGCGTCAACTATTCCGGTGTTCCGTCCGGCCAGGTCGAAAAGATCGAGCTGTGGAAACGCGACCCCGGATTCGTGAAGGTGCGGATTTCGGTGAGGGAAGGCACGCCGGTCCTTCAGGGCACGACCGCAACCATCGCCGGCGTCGGCTTTACCGGCGTGTCGGAAATCGTCCTGGACGGCGCGGTCAAGGGCGCGCCGCCGATCGCCTGCCCGACCGACAATCCTTTGACGGCCTGTCCCGACGGTGTTCCCGTGATTCCGACCAAGCCGGGCGCGCTGGGCGAACTGCTCAACAACGCGCCGCAACTGCTGGAGCGGCTGTCCACGTTGACCGAGCGGCTGACCGAATTGCTCAACGACAAGAATCAACAATCCATCGCCGGCATCCTGGCCAATACCGAACGCCTTTCCGGCGCGCTCGCGGACCGCAGCCCCGAAATCGCGGCGACACTGGCCGAAGCCCGCGTTGCCGTGCAGCGCACAGGCATCGCTGTCGAACAGATCGGCAAGCTCGCCGCGACCACCGACAGCCTGTTGAATGACGAGGGGCGACCGTTGATGGGCGATCTGCGCAAGAGCATACAGACCGCGACCCGCAGCATCGAAACACTGGATCAGACTATCGCCGAAGCGCGGCCGGGGGTCCACGCCTTCAGCAATCAGACGATGCCGGAGGTCAATCAGTTGGTCCGCGACATGCGCGAAATGTCGCGCGCCTTCCGCGGCGTCGCCGAGAAGCTGGACCAGCATGGGGCCGGATCCGTTCTCGGTTCGCCCAAATTGCCGAACTATAAGCCATGAAAGGGAGCCGGATGATGTTCCATGCAAAGCAGGCACGTTCAGCCCTGACCGCCCTCGCCGCACTGACTGCCCTGGCCGGCTGCGTATCCTTCGGCGGCAAGCCACCCGCGCAACTCCTCTCGCTCAGCGCCGATCAGAAGGTGGCACCGGGTGCCACCCGCGCGATGGGGCCGGAAGGGAGCCTGATCGTCGCCGACCCCGAAGCGCCCAGGATGCTCGATACGGTGCGCGTCGCGGTGCAGGTCGATCCGACATCGATCGCCTATGTGACCGAGGTGCAATGGGCCGATACGCCGCGCCATCTCTTTCAGAGGCTGTTGTCGGAAACGATCGCCGCGACCAGCACGCGCATCGTTCTGGACCCCGGCCAATATTCGGGCGTCCCCGGCCAGCGGCTGATGGGGGAGATCGTCGATTTTTCCATCGATGCCCAAAGCAACAGCGCGGTCGTCACCTTCGACGCGGTGCTCGCCGGCCCCAATGGGGCGGTGCTCGCCAAGCAGCGGTTCACCGCGACCGCGCCAGTGAACGGCAAGATCGACGCCACCACCGTCGGCGCCCCGCTTAACAGCGCGGCCAACAGGGTCGCCGCCGACATTGCGGCCTGGCTGGCCACCGCCGCACGTTGAACCGTCCTTGCGCATTCCGCCAGATTATGCGGGGCGCGTAAGGAAGGCAGCCTTATTCCAGGCTCTTGCTCGCCTGTTCCGTCACGTCTTTTGAGAGGCCGGGCGCAGCCAATATCCGCTCCAACTGGCCGCGCATCGCCGCAGCGCGGTCCGCATCGAACCGCTTCCACCGGCCGAGCGGCGGCACCAGACGCGCCGCGGTTTGGGGGTTGAGCGGATCGAGCGCGATAATGGCGTCGGCCACCAGCCGATATCCCTGCCCCGAACCATGGTGGAACGCCCACTGGTTGGCCGTGAACGCGCCATAGAGGGAGCGTGCACGATTGGGATTGGCAAGGGTGAAATCCCGGTGCCGGCTCAATTCCTCCACCAGGCCGACCGTGTCGGGATGCAGGGCGAAGGCCTGTGTCTGGAACCATTTGTCCAGCGTCAGCGCATCTGCGCGATAACGGTTATAGAATATGTCGAGCGCCGCCTCCCGCTCAGGGCTGGCGCCGTTGGCCAGGATGGCCAGTGCCGCCTGACGCTCGGTCATGTTATCCGCTTCATCGAACTGGCCAAAGGCGATAGCCGGACCGTCCGCTGCACCTGATTCGACCAGATAGAGCAGGGCAAGATTACGCAGCTTTCGCGCGCCCTTGGCTTGCGATGACAGCGAAAAGCCATCCGCCTTCGTCCGGGCGTGAACATCGCGCCACATATCTTCCAGTTCCACGCCGATCCGCCGTTGCAACCCGGCGCGTGCCGCGTGGATCATGTCAGGATCGACGATCGCCATCTGATCGCCCAGATAGGCTTCGCTGGGCAGGCGCAGGGCCTCCGCGACGAACGCGCCGTCAAGCAGCGAGTCGGTCACGATGTTGCGAACCGCATCGATCACAGCCGCCTCGTCCATTTCCAGACCGCCGATATGCCCGACCAGCACGTCAACCATAAGCTGCTGCATCGCTTCATAGCGGGCGAACGGATCATCATCATAAGCGGACAGGAAAGCGAGGTCGCCCTGACTGCGATTGGTGTCGACGATGACGGGCGCGGAAAAGCCCCGATTGATCGACAGGACGGGCGGCCTGGCCACATCCTGGAAAGCGAATTTCTGCCGTGGCTCGGTCAACAGCAGCAGGGTGTCGCCCGCGCTTGCCTGCGTCACCGGGTCGAACAGGGCGATACGCAACGGAATCGCCATCGGCTGCTTGTCGGGCTGGCCGGGGGTAGGGACCAGACTTTGCTCCAGCGTCAGTTCGGCAGTCCGCGTCACGGGATCATGCGTCAACAGCGCGCGCACATGGGGCGTGCCCGCCTGCGTGTACCAGCGGCGAAACTGGGTGAGGTCGATTCCCCCGCCTTCTTCCATCGCGACCACAAAATCCTCGCACGTCGCCGCCTCCCCGTCATGCCGGTCGAAATACAGGTCGGTGGCTGCGCGAAAACGCTCCGGCCCCAGCATAAGGGCCATCATCCGAATGATCTCCGCGCCCTTATTATAAATGGTGGCCGTGTAGAAGTTGCTGATTTCCATATAGGATTCAGGGCGAATCGGGTGCGCCAGCGGCCCTGCATCCTCCTGAAACTGGGCCGCGCGCAATACGCGTACGTCCTCGATCCGCTTGACGCTGTGGCTGCCCATGTCGGCCGAAAAACTCTGGTCACGGAAAACGGTGAAGCCTTCCTTCAGCGACAGCTGGAACCAGTCGCGGCATGTCACCCGATTGCCCGACCAGTTGTGGAAATATTCATGCGCGACCACCCCCTCGACCCCGTCATAGTCCAGGTCGGTCGCGGTTTCGGGATCAGCCAGTATGTAGCGGGAATTGAATATGTTAAGGCCCTTATTCTCCATCGCCCCGAAATTGAAATCGGCAACGGCGACGATGTTGAACACATCCAGATCATATTCGCGGCCATAAGTTCGTTCGTCCCACGCCATCGAATTCTTCAACGCCTGCATGGCATGGGCCGTCCGGGGCAAGTCATCCTCCCTGACCCAGATGCCCAGCCGGACTTCCCGCCCGGTCATGGTAGTGAAGCTGTCGGCGTTACAGGCCAGATCGCCCGCCACCAGCGCGAAAAGATAGCAGGGCTTTGGAAAGGGATCGCTCCATTGCGCCCAGTGGCGGCCGCCATCCAGTTCGCCCTGAGCCACAGGATCGCCATTGGCGAGCAATACGGGATAGCGCGCCTTGTCCGCCGCCATCCGCACGGTATAGCGCGACAGGATATCAGGGCGATCCGGGAAGAAGGTGATCCGGCGGAACCCCTCCGCCTCACACTGGGTGCACAGCAATCCGCCGCTGGCGTACAGGCCCATCAGCTTGCTGTTACCCTCCGGCACGATTTCGACACAGGTTTCCACCTGATGCGCGCGCCCCGCAAGCGCAATGACCAGATTGCCCGCGTCCAACGCCCATTCGTCCTGCGTCAGCACGCGGCCATCCACCTTGATCTCCAACGGCATCAGACCGTCACCGTCGAGGCGTAGCGGCCGCTGATGCGCGCCGTTGCGCGTCACCGACAACAGAGTGCGAATCCGCGTCCCTTCCGCCGCAAGATCAAAATCCATCTCAATATCCGGCACCAACCAGTCGGGTTGCCGATAATCGGACCGGCGAATGATGGAGGGTGCGGCGGCGGTGGAGTGCATATCGGCCATGCCGCCAAGCTAGGCATGGGCCAGGGAAAAGGCCAGAAGAGTCGCCGGTGCGGCCAGCAATTATTTGTCATGATCCCGATGCGGACATCGCGACGGACTCCGCTCGGAAGGGGATGCACCGCAAAGGTATACGCCCTCCCTTTCGGAAATCACGTGGACGAACCTCTAACCCCGCTAGATACGCTCACCCGACAGACGCTGACACAACATATCAAGCTGATCCAGCGTCGAATAATGCAGCACAAGTGTTCCTGTCCCGCCATCACCATCATGGTTTATCTCGACCCTGATTCCCAACAGGTCGGCCAGATGTTGCTCCAGCGCAGCGATATCGGCATCCTTTCCGCGTGCACCGGCTTCGGCCGATGCGCGACGTGCCGGGGCGCCCTCTCCCTTCTTAGCGCGACGAACCAGTTGTTCGGTATCGCGCACCGACAGGCCCTTCTGCTCCACAGTGCGGGCGAGTTCCTCGCTATTGGGCACACCGATCATGGCGCGGGCATGCCCCATGCTGATGCGTTGTTCGACCACGGCTTGCTGCACCGCGTCCGGCAAGTCGAGAAGACGCATGAGGTTGGCGATATGGCTGCGCGATTTTCCGACGATCCGGGCAAGGGCATCCTGGCTGTGGTGGAATTGCGCAATCAGCTTGCGATAGGCCTCCGCCTCCTCAATTGGGTTGAGATCTTCACGCTGGATATTCTCGACCAGCGCGATTTCAAGCGTTTCCGCTTCATCGAAATCGCGGACGATGGCGGGAATACGATGGAGTTGCGCACGCTGGGCCGCGCGCCAGCGGCGTTCACCCGCGACGATCTGGAACCCGCCACCCTGGGGGCGGACAATGATCGGCTGGATGACTCCCCGCTTGGCGATGCTTTCCGCCAGTTCGTGCAGCGCACCTTCGTCGAAATGCCGCCGCGGCTGCTCTGGGTGGGGAGAGATCAGCGCAACTTCAATGCTCTGGACCGCCTTCCCGGACGGCGCTGCCGCCGTATCCGTCGGCTGCTCCTGTGCCGTATCGCCGAGCAAAGCCGACAGGCCGCGCCCCAGCCCATGAGGTCGCTTCATCGCCTTGGGCTTATCTCCGCTGTCGACACTCACGCTGCGACCTCCTGACGCGGCAGTCGTGGAATCAACTCACGGGCAAGGCGCATATAGGCTTCCGATCCGGCACAGCGAAAATCATAGATAAGGGCGGGCACGCCGTGGCTCGGCGCTTCCGACAGGCGGACATTGCGGGGGATGACCGTCGAAAAAACAAGTTCGCCCAGCACCGCGCGCACATCGTCGGCAACCTGCTCCGTCAGCCGGTTGCGGCGATCATACATGGTCAGGGCCACGCCCAGGATCGACAGGCCAGGGTTGAACCGGCTGCGAATCCGCTCGACCGTCTGGAGGAGTTGAGAAAGCCCCTCCAGCGCAAAAAATTCGCATTGCAGCGGAACCAGCAACGATTGCGCGCCGACCAGCGCATTGATGGTCAACAGCCCCAACGAAGGGGGGCAATCAATCAGGCATATGTCCCAGCGGCCTTCCGGCACTTCGACCAGAACCCGTTCCAGCCGGTGCGTGCGCGCCTCATAATCGATCAGTTCGATTTCCGCACCGGAAAGGTCCTGCGTTGCGGCGACAATATCAAGCTTGGGCACTGATGTGGCAATCACAGCATCTTCGACACCGCAATTGCCCACCAGCAGATCATAGCTCGACCGCGTTCGCGCGGCATGGTTCACCCCCAAGCCTGTGGAGGCATTGCCCTGAGGATCAAGATCGACAAGCAGCACGCGCAAGCCCGTCGCGGCAAGCCCCGTGGCCAGATTGATCGCAGTGGTCGTTTTGCCCACGCCGCCTTTTTGATTGGCGATCGCAATGCGAATCATGCCTCAGCCCTTTCTACGCCCGAATATGGGCCTGACGGAGTGGCCAACGATGATCGCGCTGTCCTCGTCCGTCACGCTGCGTTCCACGTGAAACACACCTTGCCATGATGGGCGCGCCGCCTCCAGTTCAATTTCCGCATTTCGTCCCTTGGGCAGCACCCAAAGTGTATGATCGTCGGAAAGATGCCGCGCGGATGATAATAAACGGGGCAACGGGGCATAGGCTCTCGCGCTGATGATGGCCGCCTGCTGCGGCGGCGCCGTTTCGATCCGGCCGGGAAATAGCTGAGCGTTACGAAGCCCGAGCATCGCGATCACCTCGCGGAGAAAATCGACTCGCTTGCGCCGCGACTCCATCATCAGGACCGGACGATCGGACAGAATCGCGATGACGACCCCCGGCAGCCCCGCACCTGACCCCAAATCTATCCATAATCCGTCATCCGCCGTCTGGGCCAGCGGCAAGAGCTGAGCAGAATCGACGATATGCCTTGCCCATATATGTGGGCGGGTCGATTCCGATATCAGATTTTGCTGCTCCATCCCGTCAAGCAAAGCTCTGACATAGATTTCCAGCCGATCCCATGTTTCACGTGAAACATCGAAATGATCGGACAGCCAGCCTCGCGCCTCCTCCTCCGTCATGCGGCTCGGCGCCGGACATGCACCAGAATCGCTGCGAGAGCCGCCGGCGTAATGCCCCTGATGCGCCCCGCCGCAGCCAATGTATCAGGCCGCGCAACGGAGAGGCGTTCAATCATCTCGATCGACAACCCGCCGACATGGGCAAAATCGAAGGACCGGGGAATAGTCACCCGCTCGTTGCGCCGCAGTTCGGCTATCTCGGCCGCCTGCCGGTCCAGATAAGGCGCGTAATGCGCATCCTCAAGAACTTCCGCCTGAAGATCGGAAGGCGCAGATTGAAGCGCCGGAACCAGCCCAAGCAGCAAATCCCGTCGCACTTCGGGAAAGCGGGCCCATTCAAACAAGGAACGCCGCGCGCCATCCTGCCGCACAGGCGCACCGGCACGCAGCATGTCGGTGGCGGAAAATTTATGATCAAGCGCCTGCATAATGGCGGCACGATGCCGCTCTCTCTCCTCCAATCGGGCCCGGCGAAACGACCCAATCAGGCCATGCCCCCCCCCGATTGCGCCAAGCCGGGTCTCGGCATTGTCCGCCCGCAACCTCAATCGATATTCGGCGCGGGCCGTCAACATCCGATAAGGTTCAGTCACGCCCTGCAGCACCAGATCATCGATCATCACGCCAATATAGCTGTCCGTGCGGTCGAGGATGAGAGGTGATTCACCAGCCACATGGGCGGCGGCGTTGGCGCCGGCGACCAACCCCTGCGCGGCGGCTTCCTCATATCCCGTGGTCCCGTTAATCTGCCCGGCGCAATAGAGGCCGGCCACGTCCCGCACTGCAAGGCTGGGATCAAGGGCACGCGGATCGACATGATCATATTCCACCGCATAGCCAGGCTCGACGATCCGCGCCCGCTCCAGCCCCCGAATCGACCGGACCAGATCACCCTGAATATCCGCGGGCAGTGATGTACTGATGCCATTGGGATAGACCAGCGGATCATCCAGCCCCTCCGGCTCCAGAAAAATCTGATGCCCGTCACGCTCGCCAAAGCGGAGCACCTTGTCTTCGAGGGAAGGGCAATAACGCGGCCCCCGCCCCTCAATCGCGCCACTGAACAGCGGGGACCGGCCGAGTCCATCCCGGATGATCTGATGCGTGCGGGCGTTGGTCCGCGTAACAGCGCAGGCCAGTTGCGGCAGCGCCCGACCGTTTGACAAAGGCGACATGGTCCATGGGATGGTATCGGACGGCTGTTCCTCCAGCAGGGCCCAATCAATCGTGCGGCCATCGATGCGTGGCGGCGTCCCCGTCTTCAGCCTTGCGATCGGAAGACCAAGGGCACGCAACTGCTTTCCAAGGCTCGTCGCCGCCCTTTCCCCGACGCGTCCGCCCTCCGCGCTTTCTTCGCCGCGAAAGAGCCGACCGCCAAGAAATGTTCCGGTCGCCAGCACGACGGCGCCGGCGCGGAGGGAACGGCCATCCGCAAGGTCCAGTCCTGCCACCCTGCCTTCATGCAGGCGCAGCGCCACGGCCTCCCCTTCAACGATCGCCAAACCCGATTGCGCGCCAAGCAATTCCTGAACTGCCGCGCGATAGCGTTTGCGGTCCGCCTGGATGCGCGGCCCCTGAACGGCCGCACCTTTGCTACTGTTGAGCATGCGATAATGGATAGCGGCCTTATCCGCCGCCCGCGCCATCAGCCCATCCAGTGCATCCACCTCCCGTACCAAATGGCCCTTGCCCAGGCCACCGATCGCCGGATTGCAGGACATGGCGCCGATAGTCGCATGCGAGAAGGTCAGCAGACCAACATGCGCACCCTTGCGCGAGGCGGCAGCCGCCGCCTCGCATCCGGCATGGCCGCCGCCCACTATGATGACGTCGAAATGTGAAGACATGAACCGGCCCATATCAAAAATGCGGGGTCCCGGTCAAAAATGTTCCACGTGGAACAAGAATCATTTGCCGATGCAAAAACCCGCAAAAAGCCGGTCGAGCATATCCTCCGTGCCCGCTCGCCCCGTCAAGCGGTCGATCGCGCTTCTGCCCTGACGAAGATATTCACCGATGATGAGCATATCGCCGCTCGCGTTCGCCTGTTCAAGCTGGTCCAACAGATCACGGACACCGTCGCGCTGCCGGGCATATAGGGCATAGTCCCCCTCTCCCGGCAACAAACCTGCCGCCCGTTCCAGCAACAGCGCCTGCAACTGCTCCATCCCTTCGCCGCTATGCGCCGACAGCGCCAGGCCAGAACGTCGCGCACCGTCCTGCGCCCGATCACTCTGGGCGGCGATGAGCACCGCATCTTCGGATGGCATATCCCCCGCATCGCCAAGCCAGAGGATGATATCCGCCGCTGCCAGCGCTGCCCGCGCACGATCGATACCCACGGCCTCGATCACGTCGTCGGTGGCGCCGCGCAGCCCTGCGGTATCGGTAAAAAGAAACGGCACGCCGCCAATCGCGGCAGGCACCTCGATCCGATCGCGCGTGGTCCCGGCAATGTCCGATACGATCGCCGCATCCCGCCCCACCAGCCGATTTAACAAGGTCGACTTGCCGGCATTGGGCGGCCCGGCCAGCACAACCCGCACGCCATCCCGTAGCCTTTCCGCGACCGGCGACGCCAGTACCGCGCGCACGTCCTGCACTAGGCGGCCAATGCCCGCGCCGATCTGCGCCTCTATATCGGCGGCCGGCACATCATCTTCATCGGAAAAATCAAGCGCCGCCTCGACCATCGCCGAAAGGTCCAGCAATGCCGTGCGCCAGCTTTCGACCTGCTGGGAAAAATGACCTTCGGCCATCATCAGCGCGGCGCGGCGCTGCTGCTGGGTCTCGGCCGCCAACAAATCAGCCAGCCCTTCGACGGCATTAAGGTCCATCCGGCCATTATCGAAAGCGCGGCGGGTGAACTCCCCCGGTTCGGCACGCCGCAGTCCCGGCATGGCCGCCAGCGCCGCTTCGATGGCGGAAACTACCGCCCGGCCGCCATGGCATTGCAGTTCCGCCAGATCCTCCCCGGTAGCGGTCCGCGGTCCGGGGAACCATAGCAACACCACCCGATCCAGCAGACTGCCGTCAACGGGATCGTGCAGCAGCGCAACCTGCGCCTTGCGGGATGGCGGCAGGCACCCGGCCAATGCCCGCACCGCCGGCCCGGCCAGCGGCCCGCTGATACGAACGATGCCGATGGCCGCGGGCGGCGCGCCGCTGGACAGGGCAAAGATGGTGTCGTTGTGCATAACCGCCTTATGACCGTTTCACGAACTCTTGGCCGTTTCAGTCCTTTTTCGCACCACCGCCTTTGCCGGCGAACGCGCCGGACAACCCCATATCCATCATCTGCTTGAACAGACGCATGCCCGCGTCCCCCATAGGCGAGAAGCTTTTGAACAGCGTTTCCATCTGGTCGAGATTGGCGACCCCATCCAGCCCGTCCAGCACCGTTTTCACATATTTGTCATGGATGGGCGTCACGTCCGGCAGGCCCAGAAAACTGCGCGCCTCGGCGGGTGTGCAATCCACATCAACGGTTACCTTCATCGTCTACCCTCCGTCGCACTACCGGCATCGCCGCGATTTGCCGGGCTCCACTCCTCATGCCGCAGTCCTGCGCCAAATGCCAATTTTTTGCCGAAGATGACGGTTGCGCCCCGACAGGGAGGGACCGATACTCTCCGGCGAGCTATTCACAAGTCAGGCGAAAGGACCTCTTCATCATGGCCCAGTTCTCGGCACTCCCTACGTTGGAAGGCGACGCGACATTCGACGCCTATGTGGCCAGACCCGATGGCACGCCCAAGGCCGCCATTATCGTCATTCAGGAAATTTTCGGCGTGAACGAGGGCATTCGCCTCAAATGCGATACGCTCGCCGCCGAGGGCTACCTCGCCTATGCGCCCGACCTGTTCTGGCGGGTGGAACCCCATATCGAACTGGACGCGGACATCGACGCGCAGTTTCAAAAAGCGCTGGAAATCATGGGCAAGGTCAATCAGGATCAGGCCGTCCGGGATATAGAGGCGACCATCCAGGCCGCCCGTAAAGAGCTGGGCGGCAATGGCAAGGTCGGGCTGGTCGGCTATTGCTTCGGCGGACGGCTTGCCTTCATGTCGGCCTGCCGCACGGACGGTGACGCGTTCGCCGGCTATTATGGGGTGGGGATCGACGGACTGCTGGACGAACAGCATGCCATCGGCCGTCCTGTCCTGCTGCATGTACCGACCGCCGACCATTTTGTCGGCCCCGATGCGCAAAAGGCGATGCATGAAGGGCTACAGGCCAACAGCCACGTCACACTGTACGACTATGAAGGTCTGGATCACGGCTTTGCCGCGCAAACCGGCAAACGGCGTGACGAAGCCGGCGCCGCTCTTGCCGATAGCCGGACGGCAGCGTTCTTCGCCGAGCACCTGGCCTGATGGCAACCGCCTGGCGCATGATCGCGCGCGCCCATGGCGGGCCGGATGTCATAGAGCGGGAGGATTTTGACCCCGGTGCGCCCGGGAAAGGCGAAATCCTCCTCGCACAGGAGGCGATCGGCCTCAATTTCATCGACACCTACTTCCGCACCGGACTGTACGAAACGCCCTTGCCTGTCCTTCTGGGCGCTGAAAGCGCCGGGCGGGTCATAGGCATAGGGCCAGACGTAACAGGATATGCGGTGGGCGATCGGGTCGGGCATGTCGGACAACTGGGCGCCTATGCCTCCCACCGCATTATCCCGGCCGACAGGGCCATCGTCATTCCTGCCGAAATCAGCATGGAAGATGCCGCCGCATTGATGCTGAAAGGTATGACGAGCTGTTATCTGGCTGAGGACATCGTGGCGCTGGTGCCGGGGCAGGTGGCGTTGGTTCACGCCGCGGCCGGCGGCGTAGGATCGGTGCTGGTGCCCTGGTTGCGCGACAAGGGCGTGATCGTGATCGCCCATGCCGGATCACCCGAAAAAGCGGCGCGGGTGAAGGCCGATCACGTCCTTCACGGGCCCTTTGACGGTCTGGCCGCGGGCGTTCGCGCCATGACGGACGGCAAGGGCGTCGACATCGTTTATGATGGCGTAGGCCGCGACAGCTGGGCCGCGTCGCTCGCCTGCCTCAAGCCGCGCGGCATGATGGTCAGCTATGGCAACGCATCCGGCGCCGTTCCAGGCATCAATCTGCTCGACCTTAGCCGGGGCGGGTCGCTCTACGTCACCCGGCCTACCTTATATGACTACACCGCAACCCCGAATGACCTGGCACATACCGCGCAGCGCCTGTTCGATCGCATGGCCCGGGGCGTCGTTCAGGCGAATATCGGTCAGCGTTACCCCCTCGCCAATGCCGCCGACGCCCACCGCGCACTGGAAAGTCGCCGCACAGTGGGAACGACTGTCCTGCTTCCCTGACCCCATGCTGTACGCGGATGCGCCGCAGCCGGGTCAGAAGAACAGGGTCAGGATGCCGACATTCCGGTCGACCACGCCCTCATAGATCATCTTGACCGCGACATAGATGATCACGGCGAGACCGACATAAGCGATCCAGCGGAACCGTTCGATATATTTGGCGATGATATTGGCCGCGATGCCCATCAGCGCCACCGACAATATGAGGCCGATGATCAGGATACCGGGATGATCTCTCGCCGCGCCGGCCACCGCCAGCACATTGTCCAGGCTCATCGACACGTCCGCCACCGCGACCGCCCAGGCCGCCGCAGCAAAGCTCTTGGCCGGGCGCAAACCGGAGATATCGTCGTCGCTCGGATCGTCCGGCGTGTCCGCGCCCCGCTTGGGATGCAGTTCGCGCCACATTTTCCAGCTGACCCACAGCAACAGCAGCCCGCCCGCCAGAATCAGGCCCACAATCTGCATCAACTGCGTGACCACCAGCGCAAAACCGATACGCAGGACCAGAGCGGCGATGATCCCGATCAGGATCACGCGCTGGCGCTGCGCAGCCGGCAAGCCGGCGGCGAGCGCACCCACCACGATGGCGTTGTCGCCCGCCAGCAATATGTCGATCATCAGCACCTGGCCAAAGGCAGCCAGCGCGCTGGGCGTCGTTATATTACTGAAATCGTTGAGGATATGTGCCCATATATCGGCCAGAGAGCCCGGTCCGGGAATGGCGGCGGCGGCGGTGACGACAAGGTCGAGCATAGTGGCCTGATATCCCGCTTATTGATTCATCGAATCGAAGAAATCCTCGTTGGTCTTGGAATCCTTCATCTTGTCGAGCAGGAATTCCATGGCGTCGATCGTACCCATCTGCATCAGGATACGGCGCAGCACCCACATCTTGCTGAGCTTGGCCTTGTCGACCAGCAATTCTTCCTTGCGGGTGCCGGACTTGCCGACGTCGAGCGCCGGGAAGATGCGCTTGTCCGCGACCTTGCGGTCGAGCACGATTTCCGAATTGCCCGTGCCCTTGAATTCCTCGAAGATCACTTCGTCCATCCGGCTGCCGGTGTCGATCAGCGCGGTCGCGATGATCGACAGCGACCCGCCCTCCTCGATGTTGCGCGCCGCGCCGAAGAAACGCTTGGGCCGCTGGAGCGCATTGGCATCGACCCCGCCCGTCAGGACCTTGCCCGAACTGGGCACGACCGTGTTGTAGGCGCGACCGAGACGCGTGATCGAATCGAGCAGGATAACCACATCCTTCTTGTGCTCGACCAGCCGCTTGGCCTTTTCGATCACCATCTCGGCGACCTGAACGTGGCGGGTGGCGGGCTCGTCAAAGGTGGAGGAAACCACCTCGCCCTTCACGCTGCGCTGCATATCCGTGACTTCTTCCGGCCGCTCATCGATCAACAGGACCAGCAGGAACACTTCGGGATGGTTGTCGGTGATCGCCTTGGCGATATTCTGCAGCATCACCGTCTTGCCCACACGCGGCGGCGCGACGATCAGCGTGCGCTGGCCCTTGCCCTGGGGGCTGACGATGTCGATGACGCGGGCCGACTTGTCCTTGACCGTCGGGTCCAGCGTGTCGAGGCTCAGCTTCTGTTCGGGATAGAGCGGCGTCAGATTGTCGAAATTGACGCGGTGGCGCACCACGTCGGGATCGTCGAAATTGATGGAAATGAGCCGGGTCAACGCGAAATAGCGTTCGCCATCCTTGGGCGCGCGTATCTCGCCTTCCACCGTATCGCCGGTCCGCAGGCCGAACTTGCGGACCTGATTGGGCGAAACATAAATATCGTCCGGCCCGGCCAGGAAATTGGCCTCGGGCGACCGCAGGAAACCGAAACCGTCCGGCAGCACCTCTATGGTGCCCTCACCCATGATCTGCTCGCCATTTTCAGCCTCGGCCTTGAGGATGGCGAACAACAAATCCTGCTTGCGCAGCGTGGACGCGCTTTCCACGCCCAGTTCCTCCGCCATGGTGACAAGGTCGGCGGGCGGCTGTTTCTTGAGATCCTTAAGGTGCATTTCGCAACGGTCCGATAATGAGGGTATGGCGATGGACGGAGAAGGGAAGACCCGGCAGCGCATTCGGGAGAGGCCCCCACGCCGGACGGGCGGGACCGATCCGCCATGTTTAGCGGCCTGCCACCAGCCAAGTCAAGGGTCCGCGCCATCACACGGCGCTTCTCGCCAGCCACGTCCAGTCAGCGTGCCAGCACCGTCATGACATATCGACATACAGATGATAGCGTGACGAAAATGGCGTTTTTCGCGACCCGGAGCCCGCCTTACTTACGCAGCTGAGCACCGAAAGCACGGACCATCACCATTTACAGCCCGGCATGGCTGATCGGTGATCCGTCCTAAGGGTGCGCTCCAGGCGGTGAAGTCCCTGGATGCCGCCCCGAATTCTGGCCTGAAGGCGGAGGCTGACGGTCGCGTCCCAGCACATCGTCGATCCATTGCTGGTCGAGTTTGGGCGGCGGCATCCCACCAGCCGCCGCGGGATCGACATCGCCCTCTTCCTCCTCCGGCTCCTCACGCCGGGCACGGTCGATGGGCAGACCGTTTTCATCCACCATCATGCCCTGGTCCGGCGCGCCATAATAGGCTTCTTCATCCGGCTCCAGCTGCCATTCCGGCAGGGTGACCTGGGTTTCGAACGGTTCCACCGGCCGGTTGGCGACGGCGGCCTTCATGAACGCGGCGAAGGCCCGGGCGGGCGCACGACCGCCCTGGAGCACGGGCACCGCCCGCGCATCATCACGGCCCATCCATACGCCTGTGGTGATTCCGCTGGAAAAACCCAGAAACCAGCCATCCTTGTTGCTGCTGGTCGTCCCGGTCTTCCCCGCGACCGGCCGGCCGATCTGCGCGGCCTTGCCCGTGCCGGTGCTGACCGCCGTCTGCATCAGGTCGGTCATCCCCGCCGCCACCCACGGCGCCACCAGCACGCGGCTGGTATCGTCCTGATGCTGGTACAACAGGCGGCCGTCCGCCGTAGTGATCTTCGTCACGCCATAAGGGGTCACCGCCACCCCCTTGCGCGCCACCGACGCAAAGGCGCGGGTCATGTCGATCAGGCGGACGTCGGACGTGCCGAGCACCATGGACGGCTGGGTGTTGATGGTCGTGGTGATGCCGAACCGACGCGCCATGTCGGCGATGGTGGAAAAACCGACCTCGACGCCCAGCTTCGCGGCCACTGTGTTCACCGAATAGGCAAAGGCGGTGCGGATATCGATATCGCCCGAATAGCGGCCCGAACTGTTGCGCGGTTTCCACCCGTTGATGCTGACCGGCTCGTCGGTAATGCCGGTGTCGGGTGTATATCCCCCTTCCAGCGCCGCCATATAGACGAAGAGCTTCCACGCCGATCCGGGTTGCCGCGTCGCCGTGGTGGCCCGGTTATAATTGGACGTGACATAATCCAGCCCGCCGACCATCGCCCTGACCGCGCCGTCGCGGTCCAGCGCGACCAGCCCGCCCTGGGCCCCTGCCGGAACATTGGCCTGTATCGCCGCCGTCGCCGCCCGCTGCATCGGCAGGTCGATCGTGGTGTAGACCTCCAGCGGTTCGTTGGACTCGTCGATCAGCATGTCGATCTGCGGCAACGCCCAGTCAGTGAAATAGCGAACACTGTTCTGCGGCGGCTCGGGCGCCATTTTGACGCCCGGCAGATCGGCATTTTCGCGCTCCGACGCGCTGATGGCGCCATTGTCGAGCATGAGGTCCAGCACCACGCCCGCGCGTCCGATCGCGGCCTGCGCATCGGCGGTCGGCGCATAGCTTGACGGGGCCTTGACCAGCCCGGCGATGATCGCCGCTTCCTCAAGGCTCAGTTCATTGGCCGGATGGCCGAAGAATTTGCGGCTGGCGGCATCGATGCCATAGGCGCCACCGCCGAAATACACCTTGTTGAGGTACAGCTCCAGAATCTGCCGCTTTGAGAATCTGCGCTCCAGCGCCAGCGCCAGGATGATTTCCCGGACCTTGCGGCTCCAGCTATAGCTGTTGTTCAGGAAGATGTTGCGCGTAACCTGCTGGGTGATCGTCGATGCGCCTTGCAAGCGACGGCCCTTCCCGCGATTCTGGATGGCAACCCATGTCGCCCGCGCCATACCGACCGGGTCCACGCCGGGATGATGATAGAAACGCTTGTCCTCGGTCGACACCATGGCATCGACCATCAGCTGTGGAATCTGGTCATAGGTCAGCCAGCGGCCAAAGCTTGGACCCAGCGACACGATGACACTGCCGTCGGCGGCATGCACGCGGATCATCTGGCCGTTCGGGGAGGATTTGAGGCTGTTATAGTCGGGCAACGACTGCATTGCGACGATGACGGCGACAATGATCGTCAGGCAGACGCCCAGCACCGCGACCGTGCCGAACTTCAGACCGCGTATCAGCCATAGCCTTGCCTTGCCCGGCGGCTTCCTGCTCTTGTCCGATCGTGCCATGATATCTGCTGCGGCCCCGGATATCCGTTATTGGCGGCGCGAGCCAGACGGAATATGACCGGCCGACAAAAAACACGCCACCGCCGCCTCTCGCGGCGTGCTGCTGTACCCGTCCTGAACGTTCCCGGCGCGTCAGCGTTCGCGCGCCGCCTGCCGGGCGATGGTGAGCAATTCCTGCCGGACCAGCACGTCACCCAGATTGCGACCCGACCGGCTGGCACGCTCGGCCTGCGACAGGCGCTGGATCACCCGGGCGATCCCGCCGGCGTCCCAAATGCGCGCCTGACGCGTCACCTGGCCCTTCTCTTTCCAGAACACCGCCCTGCCCTGCGCCTCCACCGCCGCGTCCAGACGCCCGTCCCGATCGAACTGGGCGCGGATATGCGCCAGCATCATCGCGCGGGTCAAAAGCGGGCGCATCATCGAGCCCATGTTCGCGCCCGCGCGGGACAACCGCCCCAATTCCCGGCTGGTCGCCTTCAGGTCGCCGCCCAGCACCGCGTTGACCAGCGGCGCGGCATCGGCATCGACCATGCCGGCCGACAATGCGTCCAGCGCCTCGGCCGTCGCATCGCGGGGCCGGTCGGGCGCCGCATCGAGGTACAGGACCAGCTTCTCGACCTCCGCGCTCATCAGCGCACGGTTGCCGCCGGTCAGCTCGACGATCTGCCTCGCCAGGTCCACCGACAGCCTCAACCCGCCTTCCCGCGCCGCCGCCATGACGATCTGCTCAGCCTCCCGCGCATCGGGCTGATAAGAGGCGAAGGCCAGTGCGGCGCGATGCTCCAGCGCCAGCCGCACCACCTTGGACGTGCCCTTCAGCGGACCGGCGATGGCCATCACCGGGTTGCCCGCCACCTCGGCCCCAAGCAGCGCCGTGACGGCCGCCAGCGATTCCTCGCCCATGCCGTTGACGCGAATCCAGCGCCGGTCCCCGAACATGGAGAAGGATGCGGCTTCGTCGGCAAGGCGCGCCGGGTCCTCCCGCAACGTCGATCCGTCCAGATCGACCCTTTCCGCATCGGGTCCCATGGCCCGCTCCAGCCGTTTGGCAAGCGCGGCGCTGCCCGCTTCGTCGGGTCCGTAGAGCAGGAACAGACGGACCTCCGCGGACGGCGCATCAAGCGCTTTTTCCATCTGGCCGCGGCTTGCCTTCAAGGGTGCGTGCCCCGCGTGGCGAACAGCGCCAGCCGCGTCACGATCTGATCGGCGATGGTCTGCGAGAGCCGCTCCAGCGCCGTGTCCTCCGCCGCGATCGTCGCATATTCGCTGGACGTGACGTCGATACCCGCGTCCGATCCCGCCGTATCGTCCAATATCTGGGCGCCGGTGGTTTCGTCGATCAACTGATAGCGGGCGCGCAGCGTCCGGCGTTCGCGGGTGATCGCCGCGTCGGTGCGCAGGCCGAAACCGGAAATCTGATCGTCCAGCTTTACCACCAGCCGATAACGCGGCCCATCGCCCCGCATCACCGCAAGCCGGTCGTTGAGCGCATTACGGACCAGCCAGCCCGCCTTGCCCTCTATCGCCGCCACCTCGACATTGCCGAGCGCCTGCGACACCGCGCCATGGCCGCCGCCGCCATAAACCGGGCGAAGACCGCAGCCGGTGAGGAGGAGCAGAGCGAGCAGGGGAAGAATGCGGGTCATGGACCAATCTCTTATCCGCTCGGCCCGGTCCTGTCGAAGGCCTGTTTGCCCTTTTTAAACGACACGGTCATAGCGCCGCCCCGCCCGGCGGGGTTCAGACGACCAGATTGACCAGCCGGTCCGGCACCACGATCACCTTCTTCGGCACCGCTCCGTCCAGCAGGCGCGCGACATTGGGGGCCGCCAGCGCCAGCCGTTCCAGTTCCTCGCGCGATGTCCCCTTCGGCACGGTGATCGTATCGCGCAGCTTGCCCATGATCTGGCAGGCGATCGTCACCTCGTCCTCCACCAGCAAAGCGGGGTCGACCGCCGGCCAGGCGGCATCGGCGATCAGGCCCGCACAGCCGTTGTCCGGGCCCATTTCCGCCCAGCCCTCCTCGGCCAGATGCGGCGTCATCGGCGCGATCAGCAAAGCAAGCGAGCGGATCGCGGCGGTGCGGCTGGCCGACGGCTTCGCCTTTTCTATGGCATTCACCAGTTCGTAAATCTTGGCGACCGCCTTGTTGAAGCCCAGCGCCTCGATATCCCGGGCCACGCCGTCGATCACCTGATGCAGCTTGCGGTCCAGCGCCTTGTCCTGCCCCTGCGCCGCCGCGTCCGCCATGCCGAACAGCCGCCAGACGCGGTTGACGAACCGCCAGCTGCCCTCGATCCCCGCCTCGCTCCACGGCAGGTCGCGCTCCGGCGGACTGTCGGACAGCATGAACCAGCGCACCGCGTCCGCGCCATATTGTTCGATGATGTCATCGGGATCGACGACATTCTTCTTCGACTTGGACATTTTCTCGACGCGGCCGACCGTGACGGGCGCACCGCTTTCGATATGCAGATAATCGTCGCCCGTCCTGCGTACCTCTTGCGGGGACAACCAGCTGCCGTCGCCCGCCTTGTAGGTTTCATGCGTCACCATGCCTTGCGTAAAAAGGCCGGTGAACGGTTCGGCAAAGCCGATCTGCCCCATATGCTGTAAGGCGCGGGTCCAGAAACGGGCGTAGAGCAGGTGCAGGATCGCATGTTCGACCCCGCCGATATACTGCCCGACCGGAAGCCATTTCTCCACCGTCGCCCGGTCAAACGGCCTGTCCTGCGGCTGGCTGGCGAAGCGGATGAAGTACCAGCTCGAATCGGCGAAGGTGTCGAGGGTGTCGGTCTCCCGCCGTGCGGGCTTGCCGCAGGCCGGGCAGTCGACATGCTTCCAGGTCGGATGGCGATCCAGCGGATTGCCGGGAATGTCGAACGTCACATCCTGCGGCAGCACGACCGGCAACTGCGCCTTCGGCACCGGCACCGCGCCGCAGGCCTCGCAATGGATGACCGGAATCGGCGTCCCCCAATAGCGTTGGCGCGACACGCCCCAGTCGCGCAGGCGAAACACCGTGCGGCCCGCGCCCCAGCCTTCGGCTTCAGCGCGACGGACCACCTGCGCCTTGGCCTCCTCGACCGCCATGCCGTCCAGGAACCGGCTGTTCACCAGCCTGCCCGGCCCGCTATAGGCCTCATCGTGGATGGGCGCGTTCTCGTCCCCCTCGGCGGCAACCACCCGTTCGACGGGCAGCATATATTTGCGCGCGAAATCCAGGTCGCGCTGGTCATGCGCCGGCACGCCCATGACCGCGCCGGTGCCATAATCCATCAGCACGAAATTGGCGATGAACACGGGCAGATGCCATGTGGGGTCGAACGGATGCGCCACCGTAAGGCCGGTGTCGAATCCCAGCTTTTCCGCCGTTTCCAGTTCGGCGGCCGTCGTGCCGCCGGCCTTGCAGATATCGATGAACGCCGCGGCGTCCGGGTTGGTCGCGGCCACCGCCCGCGCGACCGGGTGATCCGCGGCGACGGCCAGGAAACTGGCGCCGAATATCGTGTCGGGCCGGGTGGAATATACTTCGATCTCGCTGTCGAAGGGCACGACCGGCGCGAACCGGAACTGCAAACCCGTCGACCGGCCGATCCAGTTCTCCTGCATCGCCCGCACCTTCTCGGGCCATTGCTCCAGGTCCTTCAGCCCGTCCAGCAGATCGTCCGCGAACTGGGTTATCTTCAGGAACCACTGGTTCAGCTTGCGCTTTTCGACCGGCGCGCCCGATCGCCAGCCCTTGCCGTCGATGACCTGTTCGTTGGCCAGCACGGTCATGTCGACCGGGTCCCAGTTGACCGCGCTTTCCTTGCGATAGACAAGGCCCGCCTGCCACATGTCCAGGAACAGCGCCTGTTCGTGACCGTAATAATCAGGCTCGCAAGTGGCGAGTTCCCGGCTCCAGTCGATGGCGAAACCCAGTTTCTTCAACTGCGCGCGCATGTTGGCGATGTTGGACCGCGTCCATGTCGCGGGATGAACATTGCGTTCCATCGCCGCATTTTCGGCCGGCATGCCGAATGCGTCCCAGCCCATCGGATGCAGCACCTCATGCCCCGTCATCCGGCGGAACCGGGCCAGCACGTCTCCCATCGAATAATTGCGGACATGGCCGATATGAATCCGCCCGGACGGATAGGGAAACATCTCCAGCACATAGGCGCGGGGCTTGTCGGACAGGTCCGACGCCCTGAAGGTCTGCCGCTCATCCCAGACCGCCTGCCAGCGGGCGTCGGCGTCCAGCGGGTTGAAGCGCCTTTGCATGTCCTGTCCTTAGTAAATGCAGGGGGGCGGACTTTCCCAAGCCCACCCCCTCATTGAAAATAGCAGAGGAAGAAGCGGTACGCTTTAGCCGGCGATCGCCATGCGCCGCAGTTCGCGCGCCTTGGTGAGGATGATCTCCTCCAGCTTCTGGACCGTCGCGGCCTGCACCGGCTGATCGATCCACTGGCCGCCCTGCAACACCTGACGGCTGGCCGCGACACGCAGCGCGTCGGCGCGCAAATCCTGATCCAATATGGATACGGTCAGCTTCATCCGCTCGTTCGGGCTGCCCGGATTGGCGTACCAGTCGGTGACGATCACCCCGCCATTGGAATCCGTCTGGACCAGCGGCATGAACGAAATCGTGTCCAGCGTGGCGCGCCACAAATAGCTGTTGACCCCGATCGTCGTGACTTTCGACGCGGCGATATCGGCTTTCGGCCGGTCCTTTGACCCGCCGCCGCAAGCACTGAGCGGCAACAGAGCGGCGAGCATCAGGCCAGCGGAAAGAGAGGCAGAAAAGCGGCGGACCATCAGGGCATGTCCTACTAAAAACGCAAAAGAGACACGCTTCTATAATCGACGCACGCCAATCGGCAAGGGGCGGCTTGCGTCTTGCCCCATCCCTCCATCAGCTATGGCCGCCGCGCCCGGCAGCGCACGCGCTCCGGCCGGGGATCGTCTTCTGTGTATTTTATGCAACAGCCATGGTCGAAAAATGGCGATAACACTAGCCAAGACCGTGTTTTGGCGTGTAGTCAGGACTTGGATTAGAGTGACCGGTGGGGAAGTGACTCGCGGCATGCGACTGAATCGGGGATATGTGATGGCGGGAAGCGCGGCGATGGCCATCGCCGGCTTTATCCTGTCGCCCGCGATCGGCGCAGCCGACCTTTCCCGTCATGGCAATGATCTGCCGGTGTCGCTTGGGGCTCTGGGCAGCATTTCCTCCTTCACCCCCACGACCAAGGACCCACGGCTGGCGGCCGCCTATGCGAAGATCGCCGCGACGGCCAGCCGCAAGAACTTTCGCTTTACGCCGACCAGCGGCTCGCTAAGCGGTCAGCGCTCCATCACGGTCATGGTTCGCGCGGACGGTGATGACAAGGCGACGGTGAGCCGTATCGTGGCCCCTGTGACCATCGCGCCGGTCGGTTTCAGTCTGAACAACGCACATAACTGGCGCAAATTCGCCTTGCCCGAATCGGTCGGCCGCAAGGCGCTGGACCCGGTCGCCGTCGAAACCATGGTCGACGCGAAGGGTTTTGCGCTGAACGAAGGCCGCAAGGACCGTTTCAGCACGAAGGTTATGATCGAACCGCGGCGTGAACCCGGCTTGGCGCCGCGCACGGCCGGGGCGGAAAAGGATTATTCGCTCGACCTCGCCAGTTCCTACTCGCTCACCCGCAACCTCAACGTTACCGCGGGCATACGCTATAATAACGGCGCAACAGGCCGCCTGACGCCGATGACCGATGATCGACAGGACAACCAGGCCGTCTATCTGGGTACGGTCTTTAAATTCTGATCGCGCATCGCCGGCCGATCAGCGGGCACCCTTTCAACATGTCTGAAGCCACGCACGATAATGGCGGTGCGATACAGGCCTGGAATGTCTTTCCAGCGTCCATTCCCTACGGCGCAGCTCTGCTATGGATCATTTCGTCATCATCTCCGGCTGTTCGGGCGGTGGAAAATCCAGCCTGCTCGCCGAACTGGCCCGGCGCGGTTATGCCACCGTATCCGAACCGGGTCGGCGGATCGTCACGGAAGAACGCGCGGCCGGCGGCAATGCCCTGCCCTGGATCAACCTCGCCGCATTCGCGCGGCGTGCCATCGCCATGGCGGTGGCCGATCGGGATGCGATGCGCGACCGGCAGGGATGGGTGTTTTTCGATCGCGGCCTTATCGATGCCGCCGCCGCGCTGGAGCGCGCCACGGCCAGGCCTGCACTGGCCGGTCTGTCCGCCCAGCATCGCTACCATAGCCGCGTTTTCCTGACGCCGCCATGGCCGGACATCTATGTCGCCGACAGGGACCGCCCGCATGATTTCGGCGCGGCGGCAGCGGAATATGCACAGTTGCGCCACGCCTATGTCGCCCTGGACTATACGATAGACCTGCTGCCACGCATCAGCGTCGCGCGGCGCGCCGATTATATCCTGGACAGGCTGGGCCGACAGCCATTCCGCGGACAGTCCGTCAACTCTCTGTAAACCCGTCGATCGCGGCCACACCCGCCGCACCAATCCGGCCGAGCCAACGCCGATGCGCCGGACGAACCCCGCCCATCGCCATGACCGGCACACGCGCCTGCCCCGCAATCGCCGCGAATCGCACGCATCCCAAATGTCGCTTGCCCGGATGGGAACGGGTGGGAAACAATGGAGACAGGAACAGGAGGTCGACGCCCCCGCGCCCCGCCGCCAACACCTCCCGCACGTCGTGGGCCGGCGCGCTATACAGCATCGGCCGCACCGCATGCCGCGGCCCGTTGTCCCGCCCATGCCGCCCGTCCGCCCGCCACGCCACCGCCGTCCCCATATCGCCGGCCAGCATCAGCACCAGCCGCCGCCGGCGCGCCACGACACGCAGCCGTTCGAACAACGCGCGGCGCGCGGCGCGCGGTGTATGGTAATGGCGAAAGACGATTCCCCCCCGCCCTTTGGGCAAATGCGCCGCCGCCGCCAGCAATGCCGCATCGCTCACCCGCTCGTCGGTCATCAGCCAGAATGTCGGCACATTTTTGCGGTGGCGGCCCGTCATGCCGCTGGCCTATAGCAGCGGCCATGACCAGCGACATCACCAAAGCGCCGGAGGACGCGGCAGCGCGGCTGGCCGGCATAGACGCGGCCGTCGACCGCGCGGCCCGCCTGACCGGGCGCACGGGTGCCGACATCGCCCTCATCGCCATCTCCAAGACCAGGGATGCAGACGCGATCCGCCCGCTGATCGCCGCAGGCCAGCGCCTGTTCGGGGAGAATCGCGTCCAGGAAGCGAAGGAAAAATGGCCTGCGCTGCGCGCCGACCATGCCGATATCGAACTGCATCTGGTCGGCCAGCTCCAATCCAACAAGGCGGCGGAGGCCGTGGCGCTGTTCGATGCCATCCACGCGCTTGACCGCCCGTCGCTGCTGACCGCGCTTGTACGGGCGATGGACGCGGCGGGACGCCGCATCCCCTGCTACATCCAGGTCAATATCGGCGCCGAACCGCAAAAGGGGGGGTGCGCCATCGCCGACACGCCGGCCCTCATCGCGGCGGCGCGCGCAGCGGATATTCCGCTGCTGGGCCTGATGTGCGTACCTCCGGCGATGCAGGAACCGGCGCCCTATTTCGCGCTGCTCGCCAAAATGGCGCGTGAAGAAGGGCTGGCCCGGCTGTCCATGGGCATGTCCGGCGATTTTGAAACCGCGATCATGCTGGGCGCCACCGATGTCCGCATCGGCTCAGCCCTGTTCGGCGAGCGGGCTCCCCCTGCCCGCCCGGTCCCGACGAGCGGCAGGGGAATGATCAGAAACTCCCGCGCAACGTGATGCCGTAGGTACGCGGTTCCGCCAGATACGAGGAGATGAGCTGGTTCGCCATCGGCGCGCCCAGCGCGAACTGGCCGGTGGTGGACGTCGCCGGACTGCTCGACTGCAACGGGCTGCTGAACGACACCTGCGTATAATTCTGGTTGAAGATGTTCTGGCCCCAGAATTCCACCGCCCAGCGCTGATCAGGCCCACGAATACCGACGCGCGCGTTGACCACGGCAAATCCATCCTGCGCCTTTTCAGGGAACAGGTCCGACCCAGTATTATAATCGCTGGTCATCCGGCCATCGACATAGAAAAGCGCGGACAGGCCGGATGATCCGATCGCCGGCGTCCACGCGAAGCTCGCCGTGGTCACCAGCTTGGGCGCATTGGAATTGATGGAACCCGGCAGCAGGAACAGCGCCGGATCGAGCGGCACGGACCCATTGCCACTGCCGACCAGCCGGTTGGCGAACCTGGCCCGCGTATAGGTCAGTCCGCCCGACACGCGGATATCGCGGATCGGACTTGCTGCCAGCTCCAGTTCGACGCCCTGGCTTATGAGGCCGGGACCAACATCATCCTTGGCACAGCGCCCGCCGCCTGCCGCCACCGTCCCTGGCGTCAGGGCACTGTCGCATCCGTTGATATTCTGAACGACGAAACTGGTCCCGTTGAAGGTATTAAGCTGGAAATTCTTGAATTCCTGCCGAAAGGCAGCGACGTTCACGCTCCATTTCGGCTGGCTGTATTTCAGGCCGATTTCAAACGCATCCACCTTTTCCGCGGCAAAGCGCAGGGACGCAACGTCAGCGTCGGTTCGCGGCGCGAATACCGCCGGAATGAGATTGACGCCTGTCGACCCCAGCTGAAAGCGGTCGAGATTATAGCCGCCCGCCTTATATCCCCGGGAATAGCTGCCATAGAGCAGCAGTTCGTCGATGGGCTTCCATGACGCGACAGCCGTGCCGGAAAATTCGCCGTCGCTGATCCGGTCGTTGAGGTTCAGGGCATTGAGCGTTGTCGACCCATTGCCCAGACAGCCCAGCGTCAATATGCCGCCGGCCAGTGCCGCGGCGCTGCCCAGCGCGCTGTTGGTCGCGATCGGCGCCAGACCCGGCTGCAACGCCGCGCATGTCGCGTTATTATTGTTGAGGTCGGCCGAGAAGCGCTTGCGTTCATGGGTGTAGCGCAGCCCCAGCGTGATATCGAACCGGTCCGTCACATGGATGATATTATGGGTGAACAGCGCCCAGTTCCTGCTCTTCTGGTAATAGAGCGACCCGGTATCGCCAGTACCCGCCGGAATGGCGGCGAGCGCACGCAACCCGTTGCCAAGGCCGGTGGAGATCGCCCCGGCCTGCGCCTGCGCGAGCGCGGCGGGCAATCCGGCGTTGAGAAACGCCGCATTCAGACCCGCGTTCAGTTGTGCCTGCGTCCCGGCGATCAGCGGGCTGGTCGCAAGGCCGCTGCCACAGGCGGCCAGCTGCGCTGGGGTGAGGTTGCTGACCGTACCCGCCCCCGCCATCAGGCGGCAGGCGGCAAAGCGGCCATAATCCGCACCAAACACGATATTGTCCTGCAAGGTCAGCTTTTCATTCGCATAATAGCCGCCGACCAGCCAGTCCAGCCGATCGCCAAAGGCCGACCCCTGCAACCGCAATTCCTGCGTGAAGGTCTTGAACTGGCGGAAGGTGCCGGGATCGCGATAAAGCAGGTCGGCGCGATTATAGTCATAATCGCCATAATCGCGCGATTTATAGTCACGATAGGCCGTGATGCTGGTCAGTTTGGCGCCGCCGAAATCATAATTGACCTCGGCCGAAACACCCCAATCCTTCAGCTTCGACACATAGTCGCGCCCCGGCGTGATCGCCAGTTCCCGGTCATAGGGATCGGCCGGGAACTGCCCACCCTGCCCGGCCAATATGGTCGCGATGCGGTTGAACGGCGCATCGGCATAACCGCCGCCGGCCAGCGGTTGCCGCTCGCGCACCTCGGTATAGGTGGCGGCGCAGCAGCTTTCGTCACGATGGGTATAATCCCCGATCAGCCGGATCGACAGCGCGTCATTGGGCTGGATCAGCGCCTGACCGCGCAGGAACCAGCGATCGCGGTCATTGGTGTCGCCCACCTTGTCGCCCGCCGCATCGACCAGTTTGTAGAAACCGTCGCGCTTGCTCCACACACCATCCAGGCTGAGCGCGATACTGTCGCTGATCGGCCCGGTGACCCGGCCGGACAGCCGCCAATAATCATAATTGCCGTAGGTCGCCTCTCCCTTGGCGCTGAATTCAAATTCGGGCGCCCTGCTGATGATGTTGATCAGGCCGGCTGACGCGTTCCGACCGAACAGCGTGCCCTGCGGCCCGCGCAGCACCTCTACCCGCTCGATCTCGCCCAGTTCGTTGAGCCCCGCACCGGTGCGCGAACGATAAACGCCGTCGATGAACACCGCGACCGAACTTTCCAGCCCCGGATTGTCACCTACGGTGCCGATGCCACGGATACGGGCGGACGCATTGGCTTCCGACCCGGTAGAAGACACGAGCAGCGAAGGCGCGAGCTGGTTGAGGGTACGGATATCGCTGGCGCCGCTGTTCTGCATCGCCGCCGCGCCGACCGCCGACACCGCGATCGGCACGGTGGACAGGGGGCTGGCCCGCCGCGTCGCCGTGACGATGATGTCCGCGCCATAATTTTCTTCCACGGCCTGCGGCGCAGGTCCGTCCTGTTGCGCGTGCGCGACAGACAGGGATGCGGCCAGTGCCACGCCGCCGACGGACACCAACCAGATAGCTCTATATGCCATGATGATCGCTCCTCTCCCGCTCCGCACGGTTTGCCCATGTCGAACAGCAGGCCGCCATTATGCGGCCGCGAGCGCGCAAAGGCAATGAATCCCTGCTTTTTCGCGCCGTTCCGGTGCCATCCGAGAGCATGTCCATGATGCCAGTCCTAAAGGCAGGGCGTTAAGGCTCCGTTGCCGTAACGGAAGAATCACGAAAGCGGAAAACGCAGCAGCCGGTCGGCAACCGGGACCATGGCCATGGCATCGGGGCCGACGACCCGCCTTATCTCCCCATGGCCAGCATCGAGTCCCCCGGCCAGCGCGCCCAGCGCCGGCAGAATCAACTTGCGCGGGGACCCGACAAAGCAACGCCGCGATACATGGCGCCCGCGCACCGACAGGCGAAATTTCGGATGGAAATGTCCCGAAATCTCCGGGCGGCTGTCCGCCGGGTCGGCTTCATGGCGCAACCATATGCCGTCGACCTCCGCTTCAACGCACCGCCGCCCCCCGAGCGAATCGGGCCGCGACTGATCCATCAGCGCCGCGTCATGGTTGCCGGTGATCCACATCCAGTCTAGCCGGTCGGTCAGCGCCGCCAGCTGCGTCCGGCACGCGGGGTCCAGCCGCGCCGCGCCACCCGCGTCGTGGAAACTGTCGCCCAGCGACCAGACGGCCCGCGCGCCCGTGCGATCGACCAGCGTCGTGATCGCATCCAGCGTCGCCTTGCTGTCATGAGGCGGCAGGAACTGCCCGAAACGCGCGAACCAGCTGGCTTTTTCAAAATGCAGGTCGGCGACCAGCAGCGCGCGATGGGCGGGCCAGAACAGGGCGGCCTCCGCCAGGGCGAAAAAGGCATGACCCGCGAACGAAAGGGGAACCATAGCCCGGCTATGAACCCTGACGCCTTCGCTTTCAAGAGCGGGCGCGCGCGCCTATAGGCGGGCCATGGCTCACAATCCGCCCGTTTCGATCGCCGCATTCTATTGTTTCGCGCCCGTCGCCGATCCGCACGGGGCGGCGCGCACGCTGCACGACATGATGGAACCCGCCGCCCTGCGCGGCACGATCATCCTGGCGGGCGAGGGCATAAACGGCACCGTCGCGGGCACGAACGGGGCGGTCGCCGCGCTGATCGCCCACATCCGCGCGCTGCCAGGATGCGCGGCGATGGACGTCAAATATGCGCGAGCCGATGCCCCGCCCTTTGCCCGGCTGAAAATAAAGGTGAAGGCGGAAATCGTCACGCTGGGCGCAGGTGATCTCAACCCTGCGGACCATGCCGGCGTCCATGTCGACCCCGCCGAATGGAACGCGCTCATCACCGATCCCGACACTATCGTCATCGACACCCGCAACGCTTATGAAGTCGCGGTCGGCAGCTTTGTCGGCGCCGTCGATCCGGGCACCCGCAGTTTCCGGGACTTCACCGCCTGGTTCGACGATCTCGCCCGGTCGCTGGCCGCGCGGGACCGCACACCGCGCATCGCCATGTTCTGCACCGGCGGCATACGCTGCGAAAAATCCACCGCGCTGGCCCGATCGCGCGGCTTTGAGGATGTCTATCATCTGCGGGGCGGCATCCTGCGCTATCTGGAGGAGATACCGGCCGCGCAGAGCCTGTGGCAGGGCGATTGCTTCGTCTTCGATGAACGGGTCGCGGTGGGCCATGGCCTGCAGCCGGGCGCGCACGTGATGTGCGCGGCATGCGGCACGCCCCATCACCGGGACCACCCCCATCGGTGCAGCGACGCGCCCGGAGCCGCCGCCTGAGCGGCATATCTATACGACGAACCGATGCAAACCCGATCCATGGGCGCGCAGCCACGCCCGCGCGGGCTTCGGGTCCTGCCCCAATATCCGCGCATGGGCGGCGTGGAAGGCGGCGCTATGATCCATATACAGCAGATGGGCCAGCTCATGCGCCACGGTGGCGCGACGTACCTCCGGCGGGCACAGGATAAGGCGCCAGCTATACCGGATGGCGCCGCTCGACGCGCAACTGCCCCAGCGGCTGCGCGGGTCGCCGATGCCCACCGACGCGACATGCAGTCCATGGTCGGCCGCCAGCGCGCGGGTTTCCGCCTCCAACACCGCCAGCGCGCGCGCCTTCAGCCAACGCAGGACGCGCGGCCCCACCGATTCGGCCGCCCCGCCCACCACTAGCCGGTCGTCTTCCATCCGTATCGTCCGTCCAGCCCGCGCCAGCCAGCATATCCGCATCGGGCGCCCCTCCACCGGCAGGACGGCGTCGTTGGCGATCGGCACGGGGGCAGGGGTGCTGGCCATCTGCGCCTTGACCCAGGGCGCATGATCCTGCGCCCAGCCCAGCGCGCGGCGCAGATTGGCACGCACCGGAAGCGACAGGCGCACTTCGTTGCGCACACCGTCGATGGACAGGCGATAGCTGCGTGCCCGCGCCGACCGGCACACCCGCACGGCCACCGCAACCCCGTCGATCATAATCGCCGGATCAGATTTCCCGGTCGACAAGATGATATTCCAGATCGCCGGCGTCGGCCTCCGCCACGGTCCAGCCGCGTACCGATTCCCCCACCCGATGCACAGCTTCCCGGTCCCCGCATAGCAGATAATGCCAGGCGGGCAGGGGGAGCCCTTCGCCGCGCAGGCGATAGGCGCAGGTGCGCGGCAGCCAGTTGATCTGCCTGACCTTGGCCGGGGTCAGCCGCACGCAGTCGGGCACGAACCGGCGGCGATCGCGATAATTGGTGCACCGCCCGCTGTCCCGGTCGAGCAGGCGGCAGGCGACGTTGGTGGGATAGATGCGGCCGCTCTCTTCATCTTCCGCCTTATGCAGACAGCATTTGCCGCATCCGTCGCACAGCGCCTCCCACTGCGCGGCGTCCAGCTGGTCGAGAGGCTTTTGCCAGAAGTCCAATCCCTATTTCACCCATTTCAGCAAGGAAGCATACACCGCCTCCGGCGTGCCTTCGTCGGTGTCCGGGCTGCCCGGATCGTCGACGGGGATCAGCGCCACCGGCGCGCCGTCCGGGTCGAATAGATAAGGGGTACGGCTGTGACTGACCAGATATTCGCTGCTGCCGCCGGCCTCCTCGCGATTGTAGAGGACGACGAAATCCTTGGCGACCTTCGCAATCTGCTCGGGCGTGCCGGTCAACCCGATCAGGCGCGGATGAAAGGCAGCGACATAGGTTTTGAGCACAGCGGGCGTGTCACGGTCGGGATCGACGCTGATGAAGATCGGCTGGATCTTTGCCGCCAGTGCCGGTTCAGCCTTCTCCAGCCGGGAAAAGGCCTGCATGATATGTTGCAGATCGACCGGACATACATCGGGGCAATAGCTGTAGCCGAAATAAATGAGCCTGTACCGGCCCTTGAAATCCTCCCAGCGAACGCTTTTCCCATCCTGGTCGGTCAGTGTGAACGATCCGCCGATACGCGCGCCGCTCAGCGCGCCGCGCTGGCTGTCGGTTTCGGTTGCTGCGTTGCCGCCAGTCCCCATATTGCATCCACCCAGCAGGGTCAGCAGGGGCAGGACGAACGAAAAAAGCGCTTTGTTCATGGCACCGCCAGCCATGCCCTGCTATGAATCCATTTGCAAATCCCAATGGGGCGAGAACAGATGAAGGGACGTGGTACAGCGTGGATACGCATGGCGGTGCTGGCACTGGCACTCGGCATGCCGGCGGCGGCGCAGGGGCAATTTTCGGACGCCTATAATTTCCTGCGGGCGGTGAAGGACACTGACGGAGAAAAGGCGACCAAGCTGCTGCAAAAGCCGGGGTCGACCGTCATCAACAGCCGTGACGTCAACAGCGGCGAAACCGCGCTGCACATCGTCGTGGCGCGTCGCGACGTGACCTGGCTCAATTTCCTGCTGGCCAAGGGCGCCAACCCCAACCAGGCGGACAATAATGGCGACACGCCCCTGCTGGACGCCGTGCAGCTTCGGTTTGAAGATGGCGTGCGGGCCTTGCTGACGCAGGGCGCGCAGATCGACAAGGCCAATGGCAGCGGCGAAACCCCCCTGATCCGTGCCGTGCAGTTGCGCGACATCGGGCTGGTCCGCCTGCTGGTGAAGGAAGGCGCCAACCCGGACAAGCGGGATACGATCGCGGGCATGTCGGCCCGCGATTACGCGATGCGCGACGCCCGCACAGCGGGTCTGCTGGAAATCCTGAGCAGCGCGAAAACGACCGACACGCCCAGGGGCCCGGTGCAAGGGCCGGTATTTTAGAGCCTCGTGCGCAAAAGTGGGCACCAGTTTTGCGCAAAAAACGATGCGACCACAAAGAACTAGAGCACGCGTCCTACGTCCGATTTAACGCAGCGTGCTCTAAGGCAAGGCGCTACCACCCCAATTCGGCGGCATGATCGGGATCGGCCAACGCGGTCAACCGGCGTGCCGCGCGGCGGGCGAAGCGTATTGTTTCCGCCTTGCGCCGCGCGGCGGCCAGCGGCTCTATCGGCGCCGGGCGAACCAGTTCGGCGTCATAACGGTCCGCGACGATCAAACCGCTGCGGCCGGGCCATAATGCCTCGCCCTCGAACGGCGCCAGGTCGAAACCGGCCGGAACCGCCCAATAGAAGCGGTCGCAATAGTCAAAATAATCGGTCCATTTCCTGTCGCCCAGCAAATCCGCGCGGCTGCACTTGATTTCCACGATGGTAACCCGACCGGCGCTGTCCAGAGCCATGATGTCGGCCCGGCGTCCGTTGGGCAGCGGCACTTCCATGATTCCGCACATGTCATGACGGGAAAACAGCCGCAGCGTACCGCGCGCCACGGCGAGCGCGGTGCCGTCTGTCACAGGCGAACAAGGATCGGGATCGGAGGTCATCGCCCGTCATATTAGAACAATATGAGAACAAAAGAAAAGCCGAAGGGAGATCATATCCCATCGGCCATTCTCCCAAAACTGAACCGTCCTGTCGTCCGGCGGTTCAGCGATAGAAAATATGGTTGTCGATCGCGGCAAGCCGCGGTTTGCCCCAGCCCGGCGACACCCGACGAGCATGGAAAAACAGCGCGCCTTCGGCCCGGCTGTCCCAGCTATCCTCCATCGCGATCTGCGCGATGGCCACGGCCTGACGCCATGCGCGACTGGTCGTCGGGATGTTGGGCATCGACCGCCCGCGTACGAAACTGAACTGGCCCGGCTGATAGATGACACCGCACAGGCTGTCGGCGAAACGGCCCGACTTCGCGCGGTTGATGATCACGCGCGCAACGGCCAGCTGGCCTTCCAGACTTTCGCCCTTCGACTCGAAATATACCCCACCCGCCAGGCAGTGCATGTCATCGTCCAGCGCTTCGGGAGCACCCTGAGCATCGACCAGCGCGGCCAGGCTGGTGGCGGGCGCGTCGTCGGAATCGGGGTCTGCCGCGTTCGGGGCGGCGGTCAGCGGCTGCGCAACCTCTCGGGGCGCCGCGAAAATAACGGCGGCTTCATCGCCACTGCCGGGAACCAATACCGATGCCCGGTTTTCTACAGATATAATGTCCTTCGACCCGATCGCTTCATGCGCGATCGACATTTCGGACGCCGTGACCGCTGCGCTGACGGACAAGGCCAGTGCCGCAATGGTCGCGGCCTTCAGACGAAAACTCATTACAACTCTTGTTCGTGCGGTTCTTGGCCGCAAACGTCGCCTGTCGGATGAATCCGCTATAAATGTGACGTTCGGCCGCCCCCCGTCTGCGTGTTTACCACCTCCGCCCCCCCGGACGACACGGCAGCAACCTGCGCGTTAAGCGTGTGGGCGCCTCTGCCCGTGCCAGCACGGGCTGTCAACGATCAGCAGATCGTTTCAGCGGCGAACCGTTGTGCATCCACGATGTCGAGTTCGACGATCCACAAATCGGGATCGATACGGCGGCGGCGATCGATATAGGCAGCCATGGCCTCCGCACCGTCCGCCGGCGCGGGGCCGCAGGGCGTCAGGACGTAACCGCCGGAAAAGTCCGACATACGCTCAAAAAGCCCGATTTCCTGCCCTTTTTCAACGGCCTGTATCAATATAACACCGCTGATTCCATCGCCCTTCGCCACGATCGTGGCAAAACCGCCGGCTTCAGCCACGCGGCGCACCAGAACGCCGACCAGCATCGCACTGGTCAGACGGGCGTCGGTCAGGCGGTCAGCCATAGCCCGGCAGGGAGGAGAGCGGGAATTGCGACCGCATGAAGGTGCCGGTTCCCCGGCCCACTTCTTCACCGTCCGAGTCGATCAGGCTGGCTTCGGCGACGAATACCCGCCGCTTACCGCTGATCCATCGCCCTTCGGCCCGGATCAGGCCGGGTCCGATGGGCCGGGTGAACAGCAGGTTGAACGCGGTGGTGAGCAGGAACCGGTCGCTGACCAGACTGTTGGCGGCGTAGAAGGCCGCATCGTCGAGCATCTTGAAATAGGCGGTCCCATGCACCGCGCCGGCGGCGTGGAACAGGCTTTCGTCCACCTCGAAATCGATGATCGACCGTCCGCCTTCGGGAATCCGCAGGACGGACGTGAATTTCCGATTGATCGGCGCGGACAGGTACAATTGCTCCAGCGCCCGGAAATGGGCAGCCTCGCCGCTCGCCCCGGCGCTGTCGTCAGGCCGCGTCACGCGCCTCGCTGCCGCCCAGCAGCGCATGCACCGCCGCGGACGACTGGGCACCGCGCAGCCGCGCAATCTGGGTGTCGTCGCGCAGATAGCGCGACACGCGCGCCAATGTCTTGAGATGTTCCGCGCCGCTGTCGACCGGCGATAGCAGCGCAAAGACGACATCGACGGGCGCATCATCCACCGCATCGAAAGGCACGGCGGGATCGAGCAGCACGACCACTCCGCACATGCGGTCGAGACCGCTGATCTTGGCATGGGGAATGGCGACACCGCCGCCGAATCCGGTCGACCCCAGCCGCTCGCGTTCGGCCAGCGCCTCGCTCACCATGTCGGCGTCAAGACCGTAAGCCGTGGCGGACAGCGTCGCCAGCTTCTGGAATAACGGCTTTTTGCCGTTCACCGCGAGGTCGATCGCGACGGCCTGCGGCGAAACGATGTCGTTGAAATTGACCATGACCAATCCGGTACAACCCGACAGCGCCCGAAACATGGACCACGCGCTCTGTTCGGGACGATATAAAGCCCGGGCCCATAGGCCGCCTGCGCCCGCAGGTCAACTGGCAGCCTATGGGCGACATATCGTCAGGCGCCGGGTTCGACCCAGCCGATCGTGCCGTCATGACGGCGATAGACCATGTTATAGGCGGTCGTGCCGGCATTTACGAACAGCAGGGCGTTGGTGTTGCGCAGGTCCAGCATCATGACGGCGTCGGATACGCTCGCTTCGGGAATATCCACCCGGGTTTCGGCCACAATCAGCGGCGCGTCGGCGGGTTCCTCCTCCTCGGCCGGGGCGGCGAAAATGGTGTAGCCCGCACCGTCTATATCATCGATGCTGAACCCACTGGCCCGTTGCGCTTCGGCGGCGACGGCCTGGGGATGACGGTCCTTCAGCCGGCGCATATAGCGACGCAGCTGCTTTTCGATCCGGTCGGCTGCCTGATCGAACGCCGGATGCGCCTCCTGCGCCTCGCCGGCGCCTTTCAGGATCAGGCCGGTCATGACATGACAGATGATATCGCAGCGAAACGCGCCGTGCGGCGCGGGACGGAAGGTGACATGCGCGGACAGGGTGCGTGAGAAATATTTCTCCGCCACGGCCTCCAGCCGGGTCGTGACATGCTGTTTGATCGCATCGCCCGTATCGACCTGATGCCCGGAAACCCGAATATCCATATACCTTCTCCTTATTCTTGCCCGACCGCGCGGAACACGCCGCCGGGTTGTACGGGAACCGTTTCGGGCCGGTCAGGCCGTGTCGGTTCCATTCAGCCAGAGCGGCCTGTCGAGCCGCGCGATGAACGCGGCATGCCGTTCCAACTCCTCCGCACTGGCCGCAAAGCGACGTGCGGGCCGAAGCGGGCGAACCATGGTCTGCGCAACAGGCGCAACGGCACACCCTTCCTCCTCGTCCCGGACCTGGCCAAGCCCAAGGCCGATCTGGCGGCCACCGGTCAGCTCGATATAGAGCTGTGCCAGCAATTCGGCGTCCAGCAGCGCGCCATGTTTGACCCGGTGGCTGCGATCGATGCCATAGCGCCCGCAAAGCGCGTCCAGACTATGCTTGGCGCCGGGATGCTGTTGCCGTGCGATCGCCACCGTGTCGATCATGCGCGCCATGTCCACGTCAGGGCGCCCGCACAGGCGCAGTTCGTGATTGAGGAAGCCGAAATCGAACCGCGCATTATGGGCAACCAGCGGACTGTCTTCCAGAAACAGCATCAAGTCCTCCACCGCCGCGCTGAACAGCGGCTTGTCGGACAGGAAACGCTCGGACAGGCCATGCACGGCCTCAGCCGCGGCCGGCATGGAACGCTGGGGATTATAATAGGCGTGGAAGGTGCGGCCGGTGGGCACGCGGTTGATAAGTTCGATGCAGCCGATCTCGACCAGCCGATCGCCGGACGCAGGGTCCAGTCCCGTGGTTTCGGTGTCGAAAATGATTTCCCGCATTGCCCTTCCGACCAGTTCTGATTGACCTTTATCTGCCTGTCTTGCGACCAAGGCAAGCGACGAGACGGCGAACCTGCGCACGCGTGCGATCGAACGTCCCGCCCGTGTCGATGATATGGTCGGCGCGGGCACGTTTTTCCACATCGCGCATCTGCAACCGCATGATATTACGGAATTTAGCCGGCGTCATGCCCGGCCGGGCCAACACCCGCCGACGCTGTTTCCAGGCCGGGGCGGAAACGACGATGACCTGGTCCACTCGGGCACGGCCGCGCGTTTCGAACAGCAATGGAATATCCAGGATGACAAAGGGGCGCGACCGATTCCGGCGGAGGAAATCCTGGCGCGCGGCATAGACCGCCGGATGGATAATCGCTTCGAGCGCGCGCAATTCGCCTGTCCGTCCGAACACCGCCGCGCCCAGCTTCGCCCGATCGACGCCCATCGGCCCGGTCGTGCCGGGAAAGCGCGCCTCGATCTGTCCAAGAAGCGCGCCGCCCGGTCCCTGCAAGCGATGGACGGCGGCATCCGCGTCGAATACCGGCACACCCTGCCGCCGCAACATCGCCGCAACGGCCGATTTTCCCATACCGATCGAACCGGTCAGACCATGAATTTTCATGACCGTTACGTCAGGCCGCCATCAGCAGGGCGCGCAATTCCCCATCACGATCGCGGGGCGGTTGCGCGTCGAAGAATATGTCGAACGCCAGCGCGGCCTGGCCGATCAGCATTTCCAGACCGTCCAGGGTCCGCAGGCCCCGCGCCCGCGCGTCCCGCAACAGGTCCGTTTCCAGCGGCGCATAAACAATGTCGTACACGACGGCATCGGGCGCCAACGGTCGCAGGTCCAGCGCCAGCGCCGGTTGCCCCGCCATGCCGAGCGGACTGCCATTCACCAGAAGGTCGACCGTCGGAAGGGCGTCGCCGAAACCGATCACCCGGCCGTCGACCCCGCCACGATCGAGCAGCGCCCGTCCCTTGTCAGGATCACGCGCCATGACCGTTATATCGGTCACGCCCAGGCTGACGAGAGCGAACAATATAGCCCGCGCGCCCCCCCCGGCGCCCACCAGAACGGCGCTGTTCCCGCGCCACCCGTTGCGCAGCAACGGCTGAAGGAACCCGCCGGCGTCGGTGTTGGTGCCAACCAGCGGCCCGCCGGTTTCGCAGGCGACAGTGTTCATCGCGCCGATCCTCTCGCGCACACCGCCCGGATCGTCGGCATAGTCCATGACCGCGATCTTGTGCGGAATGGTGACATTGCACCCCAGCCAGTCGGGGTCGGCCCGCCGTTGCAGGAAATAGCCGGCCAGTCCCGCGGGCGTCACATGGGTTTTGCGATATTCCGCCTCTATCCCCAGGCCTTGCAACCAGAAATTATGGATCAGGGGCGACTTGCTGTGCGCGATCGGATCACCGATCACCTCGGCATAGGGAAGGGCGCTGCTCATGATGCCAGAACGCCGCGAACACGCAGGAAGTCAAGCAGCGGCAGCAGCGGCAGACCCTGAATCGCGAACTGGCTGCCATCCACCCTGCTGAACAGCTGAACGCCGGGGCCCTCGATCCGGTAACAGCCTACGCACCACCGGCACGCATCCCAGTCGGCGTCTAGATAGGCGTCGATGAAAGTGTCCGACAAGGGACGCACCGTCATGCGCACCCGCTCCACATGCCGCCAGACAGGTTCGCCGTTCATCACGATGACCGCCGCGCTGTGGAGGTGATGGACCCGGCCGGACAGCAGGCGCAGGATGCGCGTGGCATCCGCCCGATCGACCGCCTTGTCGATCATCGTCCCGTCATCCAGGCTCAGCGTCTGGTCGCATCCCAGCACCAGCGTGCCGGGCGCCCGGCGCGATAATTTGAGTGCCTTGAGTTCGGCGAGCGCGTCGGCCAGCGCGCGGGCATCCAGCCCGTCCGCGCGCAACGCTTCCTTCGCCGCCTCTTCATCGACCGCCGGCGCCATAGCCTCGAACGGGATGGCGGCGGCCGTCAGCATCGCGCGACGGCTCGCACTTTGAGACGCAAGCACGATCATGATTCATGCCCTTCCAGCAGGCGGTCGTTGAACAGGTTGATGATCGCCGCCGCCGCCTCCTCGATCGACCGGCGGGTCATGTCTATCACCGGCCAGCCATGATCGGCGAACATGCGCCGGGCAAAGGACAATTCCTCCTGAACGCGCTCGATATCGACATAGGCGGTTTCGGGCGCCTGGTTCAGCGACAACAGGCGGTTACGGCGAATCTGCACCAGCCGTTCGGGACTGACGGTCAGGCCCACGACCATCGGATGGCGCAGCGAAAACAGGCTGGCAGGCGGCGGCGACTGGACCACCAGCGGGATATTGGCCGTCTTGTACCCGCGGTTGGCAAGGTAGATCGACGTCGGCGTCTTCGACGCGCGCGACACGCCGGCCAGGACGATATCGGCCTCCTCCCAATTGTCATGGCCGATACCGTCATCATGGGCGATGGTGAACTGTATCGCCTCGATCCGCGCGAAATAGGCTTCGTCCAATATATGCTTGCGCCCGGGTCGGTTGCGGGTCTCCTGCCCCAATATGCCCGAAAGCGCGTCGGTCACCCCGTCGAGCGCGGCGACATGCGGCAGACCCAGCGCCCGGCACCGCGCCTCCAGCCGACGCCGCAACTGGTGGTTGGTCAGGGTGAAAAGGACTAGACCGGGATGAAGCGCGATCTCCTCCATGATCCGGTCCAGATGGACTTCGGACCGCACCATCGGCCAGAAATGCCGGATGGCTTCCACATTTTCGAACAGGCCGATCGCCGCCTTGGCGATATTCTCCAGGGTTTCGCCGGTGGAGTCCGACAGGAGGTGAAGATGGATACGGGACACGGCATATCTGTGTTGATCCCTTGTGGATAAAGCAAGGGATAGATTGCGGACAAAATCACTCTCTCTCTTTCGTTCCCGCTGCCGGGACTCTTGTCCACAGCCCTTCCACAGGCCGGTATTTTCATCCACAGACTGTGGATAACGTGGATAAGCGGACTGACTCGAACCGTGAGGCGCGCACTGCCGGAGTCAAGCTGTTGGCAAATCGGGGCACAGCGCATAAACCCCGTTGCCAACCGCCCTACTATCTCCATCATCCTTATCTAAAAGAGTCTTATAGTAAGAGAATGTCTGGTCCTGATCCTGTCTCCGCCGACGGCCTTCCATCCAAGCCGCTTATGGCCGTCCTCAAAGGGGAACGTCTGGCCGTGCCGCCCCTGTGGCTGATGCGGCAGGCGGGACGCTATCTGCCTGAATATCGCGCGCTTCGGGCGGAAAAGGGCGGATTTCTGGAACTTGTCTATGACAGCGCTGCGGCCGCCGAAGTCACGGTGCAGCCGCTTCGCCGCTTCGCTTTCGATGGGGCGATCCTGTTTTCCGACATATTGATCGTCCCTTATGCCATGGGACAGAAATTATGGTTCGAAGCGGGGGAGGGCCCCCGTCTGGCCCCGACACTGGCCGACCATGGGCTCGATATGCTGACGCCCGATTTCACCCGGTTCGATGCGGTCTATGATACGGTGCGACGGGTGAAGGCCATGCTGGACCCGTCCGTCACCTTCCTTGGCTTTGCCGGCAGCCCCTGGACGATCGCAACCTATATGGTCGCGGGACAGGGCAGCAAGGACCAGAGCGCTGCCCGGCGGCTGGCCTATGGCGACCCCGCACGCTTCGACGCGATCATCGATGCCGTCATCGACGCCACCGTCGTCTATCTGTCCGGCCAGATCGAAGCGGGGGTGGAAGCCGTGCAGCTGTTCGACAGCTGGGCCGGCAGTCTCGCCCCGCTCCCGTTCGATCGCTGGGTGATCGAGCCCAACGCCCGGATCGTCCAGCGGCTGAAGGCGCTGCATCCCACCGTGCCCATCATCGGCTTCCCAAAGGGCGCCGGCGCGAAGCTCGCGGCCTATGCGGTCGGAACGGGTGTCGATGCGGTCGGTCTGGACGAAACCGTCGATCCTCTATGGGCGCACCGGACATTGCCGGCCGGCCTGCCGGTGCAGGGCAATCTCGATCCGCTGGCGCTGATCGCCGGCGGCGCCATGGTTCATGAGGCGGTCGACGCCATCAGGTCCGCCTTTGCCGGGCGTCCGCATATCTTCAATCTGGGCCACGGCATCGTGCAGGATACGCCGATTGCCCATGTGGAGGCGCTGGTGGCTTATATCCGACGTGGGGAGGGGGGATGATGGCCTATCTCGGCGCTGCCTATCTTTGGGTGAAGGCTGCCCATATCATCTTCGTCATCTTCCTGATGGCGGGCCTGTTCATGATGCCGCGCTTCTTCGTCTATCATCAGGAAACGGTGACGGGATCGGATGAGGATCGGCGCTGGATCGACCGGGAACGGCGGCTGCTGAAAATCATCCTCAACCCCTCACTCGTCCTCGTCTGGCTGTTCGGCCTGATGCTGATGGTGGAGGTCGGCGCCTGGCATTATGGCTGGTTCCACCTCAAGCTTCTGGTGGTGCTGGGTCTGTCGGGCTACCATGGCTGGATCGCCGCCTATGTGAAGAAACTGGCGCGGGGGCAGCGGCCGCTTGGCGACAAACAGCTGCGCCTGATCAACGAAATACCCGGCGTCGTGGCGGCGGTCGCGGTGATATTGGTCGTCGTAAAGCCGTTCTGACGGTTCCGATGCCGCCCGTCGCGGGCGATCAGATTGGATCGACCGCGATATTGTCGATCAGCCGGGTCGTCCCGATCCGCGCCGCACCCAGCAGGCGGGCCGGACGGTCCAGGACCGTCATCGGTGTCAGGGTGACGGCGTCGCACAGGGTGACGTAATCGATCGGATCGAAACCGTGGGCGTTCAGCATGGCGATGGCCCGGTCGGTCGCGGATTCGACGCTCGCGCCTTTCTCCAACTGCCGCTTGGCCTCGCCCAGGGCGCGGGGCAGGGCGAGCGCGGCCTTGCGTTCCTCCTCAAGCAGATAGGCATTGCGGGACGACAGGGCTAGCCCATCCTCCGCCCGCTGGGTCGGCACGCCGATAATGTCGATATCCATGTCCAGATCGGCGACCATGCGGCGGATCACGGCCAGCTGCTGATAATCCTTTTCCCCGAACAGGGCGATGTCGGGCCGCAACTGGTTGAACAGCTTGGTGACGACGGTCGCGACACCGTCGAAATGGCCGGCGCGTGCGGCCCCGTCCAACCCCTCGCTGACCCCGCTTACCGACACGGTGGTGGCAAATCCCGCCGGATACATGACCGGCACCGGCGGTGCCCACACTATGTCGACGCCCGCCGCCTGCAGCATCTGCGTATCCTTCGCCTCGCGCCGGGGATAGGCGTCCAGATCCTCGTTGGGACCGAATTGCCGGGGGTTGACGAAGATCGACACGGCGACATGGCCGGCATGACGCCGCGCTTCCTCCACCAGCGCCATATGCCCTTCATGCAACGCCCCCATGGTCGGCACCAGGGCAAGCGGCTTTCCATCGGTACGCAGCGCCGCCACGGCGGCGCGCAGGGCGGGCAGGTCACGGAAGGTTTGCACGGGACGGATGGCTCCGATAAGGGCACGACAGGCCGTCTTGCTAGGCATTGCCGGACGCGATGGTCAAGAATCTTTGCGGCAATAAACGGGGTAACGGGTCCAATGGCGAACGACCAGGCGCATTTCATCATCTTCGCCAATGAAAAGGGTGGAACCGGAAAATCGACGACCGCGGTCCACACTGCCATTGCGCTTACCATGATGGGCCACAAGGTCGGGATACTCGATCTCGATCCGCGTCAGCGCACCGTCACCCGCTATATGGAGAATCGTGCCGAAACCGCCCGCCGCCGCAGCATAGAACTGCCGACTCCCGATTGCGCGGTGCTGCGCGGCGACAGCATCGCCGCGCTGGAGGAGGAAGCGGCGGTCGTGGCGCAGGGCAAGGATTTCTTCATCGTCGATACGCCCGGCCGCGACGATCCCTTCGCGCGCCACATGGCCGCGCGCGCGCATACGCTGGTTACCCCGATGAACGACAGTTTCGTCGATTTCGACCTGATCGGCCAGGTCGATTCCGAAAATTTCAAGGTGAAGCGGCTGTCCTTCTATTCCGAACTGATTTTCGAGGCGCGCAAATCGCGGGCGAAGACCGACGGCGTCTCGATCGACTGGGTGGTGCTGCGCAATCGCGTCCAGCATCATGATGCGCGCAATAAAAAGCGTGTGGGCGACGCGCTTATGGAGCTATCGCGCCGGGTCGGGTTCCGTGTCATTCCGGGGCTGTCCGAACGCGTCATCTTCCGCGAACTTTTCCCGTCGGGCCTGACATTGCTCGACAAGGGGCATCTGGGTGATCTGGGTGTCAGTCACATAGCCGCACGGCAGGAACTGCGTGAAATGGTGGCGGGTTTCGCCCTGCCTGACCGGACGGCCGCCGGGCAGATGGATCTCGTCGGCGCGGCCTGATGGGCTGGCTCGCCGTCCTTCTCGTGGCGCTGGCGGGCTGGCTGATCTGGACCGGGCGGCTGCGGCGCATGACGGCGAAGGACGGCATGGCGCTGGGCCTTGCGCTCGTCGGCGCGGTGCTGAGCGCCAGGGGAAACGGCGCTCTCGGCACGCCTTTGCTGCTCGCGACGGCGCTGTTCTTTGTGCAGCGGAGCCGCTTTGCACCGCGTAAAGGGGTAAAGCGCGCCCCACCGCCGTCGCTGTCGGACCTTGATCAGGCGCGCGCCCTGCTTGGCCTGTCCGCTGATGCGGATGCCGATGCGATCCGCGCCGCCCATCGGCGTTTGATCGCTTCGGTCCACCCGGATCGTGGCGGCACCGAAGCGCTGGCCGCGCAGATCAATGCGGCCCGCGACCTGTTGCTGGCGCATCGGGCGGGCAGGGACAGGGCCTGAAACAGCCATGGCGCATCGGTTCGACCCATCCATTTTGCGTGATTATGATATTCGCGGCGTCGTTGGCGACACGCTGGATGCGGCGGACGGCTACGCGGTCGGGCGATCGTTCGGGACGCTGATCGTCCGGGCGGGCGGACGCCGCGTCGCGGTCGGCTATGACGGGCGCCTGAGTTCACCGATGCTGGAACAGGCGGTGGTGCGCGGTCTGGCGGACAGCGGCGTTTACGTCGACCGAATTGGTCTGGGCGCTACGCCCATGCTCTATTATGCGCAGGCTGTTCTGAATGTGGACGGCGCCATTCAGATAACCGGCAGCCATAATCCCGCCGATCATAATGGCTTCAAGCTGGTATTTGATGGCGCACCCTTTTTCGGCGAGGATATTCAGCGGCTGGGCGCGATGGCGGCCGCCTGCGACTGGGTTTCGGGCGGGGGAGGCAGCGCGTCGATCGCTATGCTGGACCGCTATGTGGCCCGTCTCGCTGAGGGTTTTGACGGCGTCGCCTGTCGCATCGGCTGGGACGCGGGGAACGGTGCCGCCGGCCCGGCGGTCGAGAAGCTGGTCAAGCTGATCCCTGGTGAGCATCATCTGCTGTTCACCGATATAGACGGCAATTTTCCCAACCATCATCCCGATCCCACGATCGAAGCGAACCTTGCCGATCTGAAGGCGCTGGTCACGGACAAGACGCTCGATTTCGGTGTGGCTTTCGACGGCGACGGCGACAGGATCGGCGTGGTGGATGCGCTGGGGCGGGTCATCGGCGCCGACCAGCTGCTCGCCATTCTTGCCGAACCATTGTTGCGCGATCGCCCTGGCGCGACCATCATCGCCGATGTCAAGGCGAGCCAGGCACTGTTCGACCGGATCGCTGACCTTGGCGGGGTTCCGCTGATGTGGAAGTCGGGCCACAGCCACATAAAGTCCAAAATGAACGAAACAGGCAGCGTCCTGGCAGGCGAGACGAGCGGTCACCTGTTCTTCGGCGATCCTTATTATGGGTTCGATGACGGGCTCTATGCCGCCGTCCAGCTGATCCGCGCGGCCGGCGTGCTGGGCCGGAGCGTGACCGCCCTGCACGATGCGCTGCCTGTCATGGTCAATACCCCTGAACTGCGCTTTCCTGTCGCTGGCGACCGCCGGTTCGAGGTGGTCGATGCCGTGCGGGCCCGGTTGGAAGCGGCGGGCGCCGATGTCGATGTCACCGACGGGGTCCGGGTCACGACGGCGGACGGATGGTGGCTTTTGCGGGCGTCCCACACCCAGGACATGCTGGTCGCGAGGGTCGAAGCGCGGGACGGCGATGCGCTGAACAGGCTGATTCAGACGCTCGATTCGCATTTGGCGGATTCGGGCATTTTCCGGCCTGATTCCAGCCTTTGAGCGGTGTCGCGGGACAGGATTGAGGCATCGGGAGAATAAGTCGGGCCTTCGGCTCTCCCTCTTCCCTTACGGAAAGGGGTCGCTTTCATGACGATTGCATTTCATGCAATCGCACCCGGTCCTTTCGCATTTGCGGCCCGATGCGCTGCGCTGCACAAGGAACGGGCCTTTCAGGCATCCTCTCCTAAAACTTATACAGCCGCCCTTCGGGGCGGCTTTTTTTTGTTCGTGTCGCAAGGATTGGCAGCGATGAATGCCCCGGCCACCATAATCCCGACAATTGTGCTGTGTGCGGTCGCCGTCCGTCCGTGCAGCCCGGATAAACCAGCGCTTCTAACCCCCGGCATTAGGGCCTATAGGGACGTTGCCTATGCGGAGCCCTTTTGATGTCTGACCATAATCCCGGCCTGCGCCCGTGGCGCGATATCGCCCGTCGGACGAGCCGACAGATCATGGTCGGCAAAGTTGCGGTCGGTGGCGATGCCCCCGTCACCGTGCAGACCATGACCAACACGCTGACGAGCGACCCGCGCGCGACCATCGACCAGATCCGGCGGTGCGAGGAGGCGGGGGTGGACATCATCCGTGTGTCCTGTCCCGATGAGGAATCAACGGCGGCGCTGCGCCAGATCGTGCGTGCGGCGCGGGTGCCGATCGTGGCAGACATCCATTTCCATTATAAGCGTGCTCTGGAGGCGGCGGATGCGGGCGCTGCCTGCCTGCGCATAAACCCCGGCAATATCGGCAGCGACGCGCGGGTGAAGGAAGTGGTCGACGCGGCCAAGGCGAATGGCTGCGCCATCCGCATCGGCGTCAACGCGGGCAGCCTGGAACGCGATCTGCTCGAAAAATATGGCGAACCCTGCCCGGAAGCGCTGGTCGAATCCGCACTCGATCATATCAAGCTGCTGCAGGATCAGGATTTCCACGAGTATAAGGTCGCGGTGAAGGCCAGCGACGTGTTCCTCGCGGTCGCGGCCTATATGCAACTGGCCGAAGCGGTCGATTGCCCGCTGCATCTGGGCATCACCGAAGCCGGCGGCCTGATCGGCGGCACGGTGAAAAGCGCGATCGGCATCGGCAACCTGCTATGGGCCGGCGTCGGCGACACCATCCGTGTCTCGCTCTCGGCCGAGCCGGAGGAAGAGGTGCGGGTCGGGTTCGAGATATTGAAATCGCTCGGCATCCGCACGCGCGGGGTCAAGGTCATATCCTGCCCCAGCTGCGCGCGGCAGGGTTTCGATGTCATTCGCACCGTTCAGGCGCTGGAGGAACGGCTTCAGCATATCAACACGCCGCTTTCGCTGTCCGTGCTGGGCTGCGTGGTCAACGGACCCGGTGAAGCGCGGGAAACCGACATCGGGCTGACCGGCGGCGGCGCGGGCAAGCATATGGTCTATCTGTCGGGTGTCACCGACCACACCATTCAGGACGTCGGCATGATCGACCATATCGTGCGGCTGGTCGAAGCGCGCGCGGCGGAGATCGAGGCGGCGCAGACGGATGCCGGCACCGCGGACGCTGCACGGGTCGAGGCGGCGGAATAACGCTGCCGCCGGTCATGACCGCTTCCCCGCGCGCCTTCATGGTCCCCTTTGTCGTCTGCTGTCTGGGCGTGGCGCTGTTTTCGGTGATGGACGGCGCGGTGAAGGGGCTGAGCTTGGCGATCGGCGTCTATAATGCGCTGTTCTGCCGGGCGGTGGCCGGCAGCATTCTGGGTGTCTCCCTGATGCTGGCGATGCGGCGGCCGTGGCCGACACGCGCGGTGCTGCGTCTCCATCTGGTGCGCGGCACTGTGGTTGCGGTGATGGCGATGCTGTTCTTCTGGGCGCTCGTCCGCCTACCGCTGGCGGAGGCGATCGCCCTGTCTTTCATCGCGCCGCTGATTGCGCTCTACCTCGCCGCGCTGCTGCTGGGCGAGAGGATCGGGCGGCGGGCGATCGGCGCGTCGGTCCTGGGCCTTGTCGGTGTCGGCGTGATCCTGTCGGGGCGGATACGGGGCGCTTATGACGCGGAAGCGCTGCTGGGCGCGGGGGCCGTGCTGCTGTCGGCGCTATTGTTCGGCTGGAACCTGATCCTGCAACGCCAGCAGGCGCAGGTCGCTGCGCCCGTTGAAATTGCCTGTTTCCAGCATCTCGTGATGCTGGCCGTCTATTCGCTGGCCGCGCCCTTTTATGCGCGGGTGCCTCCGGCCTCGGCCGTACCGCTGATCCTGGCGGCGGCGGTTCTGGCGTTCACATCGCTTGCGACGCTCGCCTGGGCCTATGCACGGGCGGAAGCGCAGCGGCTGATTCCGGTCGAATACAGCGCTTTCCTGTGGGCCGCGCTCGTCGGTGCGATCGCTTTTGGTGAGCCGGTGACGGTGACGACGCTGGCCGGCGCGGCGTTGATCATCACCGGATGCCTGGCTGCGGCGCGCGCGAGGCCGATCCCCGACCGGCCGCCTGATCCGCCCCATGTCGAAGCGGGGGCGGCATGACCGCGCGGGTAAAAGCCGGACCCTTGACGCGGACTCCCTCACCGGCGCATTGTGCCGAAACGGAACATTTGGGGGACAAGGGACTGCCATGGCTGTCAGCCGCGGAGTGAAACGCACGCCGGAATGGCGCGACATGCTGAAACGCAGCCTGATCCGCAGCGGCGCGCTGATCGGCGCGGTCGCGCTCATGCTGGCGACGCTGTTCCTCATCCTTGCGCTGCTCAGCTATACGCCCAGCGATCCGTCGATGAACACGGTCGCGGGGGACCATGTCCGCAACGTCATGCAACTGCCCGGCGCATGGACCGCCGATTTTCTCCTGTGGTTGCTGGGGGTGCCGGTCGCGCTGCTGCTGCCGCTGCTGGCGATCACCGCCCGCCGGCTCTGGGGGGATCAGGGTCTGGACGGATGGCGGGCGCAGTTCGGCAAATGCCTGATGGGCATCCTGCTGATCGGGCTTGCGCTGGCGCTGTTCCAGCCTGACCCGCTGGTCGGCCTGCCGGCCGGCTGGGGCGGGATCGTCGCGCTGGCATTCGCCCGTGGCATCATGAGCCTGACCGTGCAGGCGCCGGAAGGCGGCCAGGCCTGGATCAGCGGCACTATCATGCTGGTCGCGCTGATCGCGGGGATTTTTTCCTGGTATCGCAGCCTGGCGCTCGAAAAACCGATCTTCACCCTGCGTCGCCCCTCCTTGCCGCGCTTCACCCTGCGCCGCTCGTCTCAGGAACCGGCCAACGACGGTGCCGGCTCCCGCATTGCGGAGGATGATGACGGCAATGAACCGGGTGAGCGGGTTATCTCACCACGCAAGACGGTTTCCCCCGAACCCAAGCCGCCCATCACCATCCAGGCCCCCAAACCCGCCCCGGCGCAGCGGCCCATGGCGCCGGTGTCGCAGGACGACCTGTTCGGAAACAGTTCGCTGCCCTCGCCCGATCTGCTCAACCCGGTCCCCGTGCGTCAGGGCGGCAAGATCGACAGGGCGGCGCTGGAACGCAACGCCCGCCTGCTCGAAAGCGTGCTCGACGATTTTCATGTGAAGGGCAATATCGTCGAGGTCCGGCCCGGTCCGGTCGTCACCATGTATGAACTGGAGCCCGCGCCAGGCATCAAGGCCAGCCGGGTCATCGCGCTGGCCGACGACATCGCGCGCAACATGTCCGCCCTCTCGGCGCGTGTCGCGACGATCCCGGGACGCACGGTGATGGGCATCGAACTGCCCAACGCCAACCGCGAAGGCGTTTCTTTCCGTGAACTCATCACGTCGGAGGAGTTCGGGGCGGAAGCGACGCTGCCGATCATCCTGGGCAAGAATATCTCGGGCGAACCGATCATCGCCGACCTGGCGCCCATGCCCCATCTGCTGATCGCGGGCACCACCGGGTCGGGCAAGTCGGTCGGGCTGAACGCGATGATCCTTTCGCTGCTCTACCGCATGACGCCGGACCAGTTGCGGCTCATCATGATCGATCCCAAGATGCTGGAACTGTCGACCTATGACGACATTCCCCATCTGCTCTCGCCGGTGGTGACGGAACCGGCCAAGGCGGTCCGCGCGCTCAAATGGGCGGTTGAGCAGATGGAGGACCGCTATCGCATGATGGCGTCCATCTCGGTCCGCAACCTTGCCAATTATAACGAGAAGGTCCGCGCCGCAAAGGCGAAGGGCAAACCACTCGGCCGCCGCGTTCAGACCGGTTATGATCCCGATACGGGCAAGCCGATCTATGAGGAGGAGCAGCTCGATTTCCAGCCGCTGCCGCAGATCGTGGTGGTGGTCGACGAACTGGCCGACCTCATGATGACGGCGGGCAAGGAAGTCGAATTCCTGATCCAGCGGCTGGCGCAGAAGGCGCGCGCGGCCGGCATCCACCTGATCCTCGCGACGCAGCGTCCCTCGGTCGATGTCATCACCGGCGTCATCAAGGCGAACCTGCCGACCCGCATCAGCTTTTTCGTGACGAGCAAGATCGACAGCCGCACCATCCTGGGCGAACAGGGCGCCGAACAGCTGCTGGGCAAGGGCGACATGCTCTATATGGCCGGGGGCAAGCAACTCACCCGCGTCCACGGGCCGTTCGTGTCGGATGACGAGGTGCGCGTCGTCGCCGACCATTGGCGGGCGCAGGGCACTCCCGACTATATCGCCGCAGTGACCGAAGAGCCGGAGGATGGTGGCTTCGCACTCGACGGGGTCGATCTGGGCGACGACAGCCCCGATGCGCAGCTGTTCCGCAAGGCATGCCAGCTGGTGTTCGAGAATCAGAAGGCGTCGACCAGCTGGCTGCAACGGCAATTGCGCATCGGCTACAACAGCGCTGCCCGCCTGATCGAGCGCATGGAGGAGGAAGGGCTGGTCGGTGCGCCCAACCATGTGGGGCGCCGCGAAGTGCTGCGCGACGAAAACGGCAATCCGCTGTAACGCGTCGACGGGGAGGGGACGGATGCTGCGTCTCCGGCTGAACGGCGCGGAACGGGCGGGTTCACCGATTGTTCAATGCGGGGCCGCTAGGCAGTGGCGGAATGAACGACCCGGAACGAACGGAGAAAAATGCCTATGAACCGCGTCCTTCTGGCGCTGGCCGCAGCGCCGGTCGCCCTCATGACCCCGGTGCTTGCCCAGACCATGGGGCAGGGCGACCTGAACAGGGTCAGCGACTATATCCGGGCGACGACCACCCTGGTCGCCGATTTCAGCCAGACCGACCGCAACGGTCAGGTGCTGACCGGTACGCTGACGCTCAAGCAGCCCGGCAAGATCCGCTTTCAATATCAAAAGGGCGTGCCGCTGCTGATCGTGGGTGACGGCAAGGCGCTGACCATGATCGATTATGAGGTGCGTCAGGTACAGCGCTGGCCGATCGGCAATTCGCCGCTGGGCGCGCTGATCGATCCGTCGAAGGACCTGTCGCGGTTCGGGAAGGTTGTGCCGACCGGCGACCCCACCGTGCTCAGCGTGGAGGCGCGCGACCCCAGGCGCCCCGAATTCGGCACCATCACCATGATCTTCAAGCGCAGGGCGGGTGCCCCGGCGGGGCTTGAACTGCATGGCTGGGTGGCGCTCGATTCGCAGAACAACCGTACCGCGGTTCGCCTGACCAACCAGCAATATGGCGTTCCGGTGGCCGACACGGCGTTCAGATGGACCGATCCCCGGCCGAAGGGACGTCCCGGCGGCGGGTGAAACGGGGCCGGCATGCGACGGGTGGCACGGCATGCGCTACCGTTCATCTGCCGCTCATATCGTCCACGCTATTCAGGACTCCACGGCGCGGGACGGACCGGGATTTCCCCCCTGTTACCCGGACACCGCACCCTCGCCGCAAAGCGCTTCAAGGGCGCGATCGAGACCCCCGTTCCACGCCCCCGGAGCGGGGGTCTTACTGTATGGACGCATCCTGCGCCTTGCGCGCCGGGCGTCTGCCCCTTAGGGGGTTCGCCATGTCGCAATCCCTTTCCATCGCGTCCTGGAACATCAACAGCGTTCGGGCGCGGCTGGACATCGTGGACCGGTTCCTTGTTGAGGAAGCGCCCGATATCCTGTGCCTTCAGGAAACGAAGGTCGTGAACGACATATTCCCCGCCGCGCTCTTTCGCCAGCGCGGCTATGTCCATCAGGTGCTGAACGGTCAGCCCATGCATCATGGCGTCGCGATCGTGTCGAAGGTGCCGATCCATGAGGACGACCGGCTGGACTGGCAGGCCAATGGCGAAGCGCGCCATGTCGGCGTACGGCTGGATAATGGCGTGCGGATCGAAAATGTCTATGTCCCCGCCGGCGGCGACATTCCCGACCGCGCGCTCAATCCGAAATTCGGGCAGAAGATCGATTTTCTGGAACGCATGATCGAATGGTCGTCCGGGCTGTCGGACAAGCCGACCATCCTGACCGGCGATTTCAACATCGCGCCGATGGAATGCGATGTGTGGAGCCACAAGCAACTGCTTAACGTCGTCAGCCATACGCCGATCGAATGCGCCATATTGGCGCGGCTCCAGGCGTCCAACGATTGGGTCGACATCGGTCGCAAATTCTTTCCGGCGCCGCAGCGGCTGTACACTTGGTGGAGCTATCGTGCGCGTGACTGGGCCGCATCGGATCGCGGCCGCCGGCTGGATCATATGTGGATGACGGCCGATGTCGCGGCAAAGGCGGTCGGCCACCGGGTAATGGAACCGACGCGGGGCTGGACCCGCCCGTCTGACCATGTGCCCATCGTCACGGAATTCCTGTTCTGATGCAGCAGCCGCGCGCTGTCGCCCGCGCCATCGATGCGCTGCGGCGGGGCTGGCCGGTCCGCGTCACCGCCGCCGACGGCGGCCTGCGCGTCATGGCGATCGAAGGGGCGGACGGGGTCACTCTGGCGCGGTTCGACCCGGTGGCGGCGGCCGACATCCTGATTTCCGCCGCGCGGGCGCAGACGTTGAAACTGGCGAACCAGCGCGCCGCCGCCGACCCCGACAGCGCCGTGCTGGTGGCGCGCACGGCGTGGATCGACGCCGATGTGGCGACCGCCATGGCCGATCCGGTGCTCGATCTGGCGTCCCCCCTTAAGGGGCCGTTTCTGGCGAAACCGCTGGTCGCCCCGGCCGCCGCCAATGCGGCGCTGCGGCTGGCGCGGCTCGCGGGTATCCTGCCCGCCTTTTTCGTGACGCACGGCGATGCTGATGGCGACGATATCGTCCATGTCGGCGATATCGACGCTTATGACGATGCGATCCACCTTGCCATCGCGACGCGCGCCCGTCTGCCGGTGTCCGCCAGCGAGAAGGGGGAGATCGTCGCTTTCCGCAGTCCCGACGAACCGCGTGAGCATGTTGCGCTTATCGTCGGCGCGCGCGACGCCTCGCCGCCGGTCGTGCGGCTGCACAGCGAATGCCTGACCGGCGACGTGCTGGGATCGCTCAAATGCGATTGCGGCCCGCAACTGCATCAGGCGCTGGATCAGATCGCCGGCGCTCCCTGGGGCATCCTGCTCTATCTGCGGCAGGAAGGGCGGGGCATCGGCCTCGTCAACAAGCTGCGCGCCTATGCGCTGCAGGATCAGGGGTTCGATACGGTCGACGCCAATGTCCGGCTGGGTTTCGCCATCGATGCGCGCGATTTTTCGGTGGCGGCGCGCATGCTCGATCTGCTGGCCGTTCCGTCGGTCCGGCTGCTGACCAACAATCCGCAGAAAGTCGCGGGGCTGGAGGCGGCGGGCATCCGGGTGGAAGAACGGTTGCCGATCATCCTGCCGGCCAATCCGCACAATGAACGCTATCTTGCGACCAAACGCGAGCGGACCGGCCACCAGCTATGAGCGTGATCCGTGTCGATTGTGCTTCGGGGCGGCTGCGTTTCGGGGCGCTCGACATGCCCTGCGCCATCGGCCGGAACGGCCCGTGCGCCGCGGCGGACAAGCGGGAAGGGGACGGCCGCACGCCTGTCGGGACATGGCCGGTCCGTGCCGTGCTGATCAGGGCGGGGACGGTTGCCCCTGCCGGCCTGCGCCTGCCCTGGCGATGGGTCCGTGCCGGTGACGGCTGGTCGGACGACCCCGCCGATCCGGCCTATAACCGCCCGGTCCGCCTGCCACGCGCCTTTTCCGCCGAACGGCTGCTGCGCGATGACGGCGCCTATGACGTGATCGTCGTGCTGGGGCATAATGATGCGCTGCCGGTGCCGGGGTTTGGCAGCGCGATCTTCCTGCACCTGTCCGAAGGACGGCCGACCGCCGGCTGCGTCGCGGTGGAGCGAGCGGATATGGATGCGTTGCTGCCCCTGCTGGCGCCCGGCGATGTGGTGGAGATACAGCATCGCGAGCGGCCGGCCTGATCCGCCGCAACCCGGTCATGACCGTGCTGGCGATGGCGGCGATCCTCGCGGCTCTGGACCTGCTGCTGCTGGCTTCCGGCTATCGCCTTCTGGTGGGAGAGTGGCTGAGGGAAGACTATATGCCCGCCGTCGTTCCCCAAGGCAGGGCCATAAAAACGGGCGAAACCCTTGAGTGCGATTATTTCACGGGACGCGGTGTCCACACCGCGCCTGCCCATCGCTATATCGCCGACCCCGACCAGTGCCCTGTCATCGTAAGGCATGAATGAAGACGGGACGCCGGGCAAAAACGCTCACGCCCGCTCCAGTGCGGCAGCATTTTCGCCGCCCGCCGCCTCCAGCAGGCGGCGTTCCAGCGTCTGCAACCGTCCCTTCCCCTCGATCTTGTCGCCCAGCAGGTCGGTGACGTAGAAAGTATCGACCGCGCGCTCGCCATAGGTGGCGACATGGGCGCTGTGCACCGTCACCTTCGACTGGAACAGCGCGTTGGCCAGGCTGAACAGCAGTGCCGGCCGGTCGCGGGCGTTGACCTCGATCACCGTGAACCGGTTGGACGCCTTGTTGTCGATCAGCACATTGGGAACGATGCGGAACGCTTCGGCCCGGGTGCGGGGCAGGGGGCGCGCCTCCAGCCTGGCGATCATCTTTTGCCGGTTGGCGAGCGCTTCCTCGATACCGCGTTCGATCCGCGCCAGCTGGTCGGGGTCGTGGAACGCGCCGCCCAGCGGGTCCTGCACCAGGAAATTGTCGATCGCCATGCCATCGCGGGTCGTGTGGATGCGCGCGTCGATGATGTTGCCGCCGGCCAGATGGATGGCGCCGGCGATCCGGTAGAACAGGCCGGGATGGTCTGTGGCGTACACCGTGACCAGCGTCGCGCCGCGTTCCGAATAATAGTGGGCGGCGATCGACAGCGACGCATCGCCCGCGCGCAGCATGTGCTGCGCATTATGGATCAATATGTCCTCCGGCTCGGCGATCCAGTAGGATTCGGGCAGGCGTCGGCTGAACGCATCGAAATCGGCCTGCGACAGGTCAAGTGCCGCGCGCAGCGCTTCCTGCTTGGCGGCGACGCGCTCGCCCCGGCCCTTGTTCTTGTGGCCAAGGCGCAGCAGTTCTTCAGCGGCATGATAAAGGTCGCTGAGCAACTGGCGCTTCCAGCTGTTCCACACCCCCGGCCCCACCGCGCGGATGTCGACCACCGTCAGGCAGAGCAGCAGCCGCAGCCGTTCCGCGCTTTGCACGACTTCGACGAAATCGAGGATCGTCTTGTAATCGGCCAGGTCGCGCTTGAACGCGGTCGCCGACATCAGCAGGTGATACTGGACCAGCCAGGCGACCGTCTCCGTTTCCGCCGCGCTGAGGCCCAGCCGCGGACAGAGCTGATAGGCGACCTCCGCGCCCAGCACGCTATGGTCCCCGCCGCGGCCCTTGGCGATGTCGTGCAGCAGCACCGCGACGTACAGCGCCCGGCGCGACATCAGCTTGCGCATCAGGTCGGTCGCGACCGGATGCTCGTCCGCCAGTTCGCCGCGTTCGATGCGCGACAACAGGCCGACGGCACGGATTGTGTGCTCGTCCACCGTATAATGATGGTACATGTCGAACTGCATCTGCGCCACCACCCGGCGGAAATCGGGAATGAAGCGGCCGAACACGGTGGCCTCGTTCATCCATCGCAGCACCGGTTCGGGATCGCGCGGGCTGGTGAGCACGTCGAGAAAGGCGGCGTTGGCACGCGGGTCCTTGCGGATCTTTGCCGAAATGAGGCTGGCGTCGCGGCTGGCCGCGCGCAGCGCGCTGGGATGGATCGACAGGCGGTGGCGGTCGGCGATCGCGAATATCTCCAGCAGCCTGACCGGGTCCTGGGCGAAGAAATCGTCGCTGGGCAGCGACAGGCGCCCGCGATCCAGCACGAATCCGTCGAGCTTCTTGGGCCGCCGCAGGAAACCGGGCAGATAGCGGCGCCCGCGTGTGGCAAGCTGGTCGTCGAGATGCGCCAGGAACACCGCCGTCAGGTCGCCGACGATTTTGGCGTTCAGGAAATAATAGCGCATGAACCGCTCGACACCTGACCGGCCGCTGCGGCCGGCAAAGTGCATGCGCTGCGCCGTTTCCAGCTGGAGGTCGAAGGTCAGCCTGTCTTCCGCGCGGCCGGTGATCATGTGCAAATGGCACCGTACCGCCCAGAGGAAATCCTCCGCCTTCTGGAACTGGCGCAGCTCCGCGGCCGTCAGCAGGTCGACGGTGACGAGGTCCGCGACCGACCGTACCCGGGCAACATATTTGCCGATCCAGAACAAAGTGTGCAGGTCGCGCAGGCCGCCCTTGCCCTCCTTCACATTGGGTTCGACGACATAGCGGCTGTCGCCCATGCGCCGGTGCCGCTCGTCCCGTTCCTCCAGCTTTTCCGCGACGAAAGTGCGCGCCGTGCCCTGCATCACCTCGGCGTCGAAACGCGTGGACATTTCCTCGTACAAGGCGCGATCGCCCCAGATGTAGCGTGCCTCCAGCAAGGCGGTGCGCACGGTGAGGTCGGCCTTCGCCATGCGCATGGTTTCGTCCACGGACCGGCTGCTATGCCCGACCTTCAGCCCCAGGTCCCATAGCGAATAGAGCATGGATTCGATGACCTGTTCGGTCCATCCCGTCGGTTTCCACGGAGTTATGAAGGCGATGTCGACGTCGCTGTGGGGGGCCATTTCGCCACGCCCATAGCCGCCCACGGCGATCAGTGCGATGCGTTCCCCGGTGGACCGGTTGCCGGTGGGGTAGAGATGCTGCGTCGTCACATCGTAGAGCAGCCGCACGATCTGGTCGATCAGGAAGGCGAAGGCCGTGACCGGCTCCCGCCCGCGGGTCGGGTGGGCGTCCAGCCGCCGCGCCACTTCCTGCCGGCCGGCGTCCAGCGCGGCTTTCAATTCCTTGACCACCGCCGCGCGCAGCATCATCGGATTGCCGCGGTGCGTCTGCGCAAGCGCCGAGATGGCGTCGAATATAGCTCGTCGATCGATAATCGCGCGCCGCGACCCCAGGACTGGGAACTGCATGGCCATCGTCATTCTCTAATCGTCAACATCCGGCGCTGCCAGTTGTTTCAATCGATAAATGAGATCGAGCGCTTCACGCGGGGACAGGGCGTCGGCGTCGATCGCGGCGACGGCCGCGCGCAACGGGTCGGGTGCCGGATCGTCGTCCCGCGTTTCCGCCGCCGCGGCGGCGAACAGGGGCAGGTCGTCGAGACCGGCGGCGATTCCCCCGGTCTTCGCCTTGCCCGCCTCCAGCCGGGACAGCACGTCCTTCGCCCGCCGGATCACGGCGGCAGGCAGACCGGCAAGGCGGGCGACGGCCAGTCCGTAGCTGCGATCCGCCGGTCCGTCGGCCAGTTCGTGGAGCAGCACCAGATCGCCCTTCCACTCGCGCGCCCGCACATGGTGCAGCGACAGTGCGGGCAGCGTTTCGGCGAGGCGCGTCAGCTCATGATAATGGGTGGCGAACAGGCAGCGGCACCGATTGACTTCATGCACCGCCTCCACCACCGCCCAGGCCAGCGCCAGCCCGTCATAGGTGGACGTGCCCCGGCCCACTTCGTCCAGTATGACGAAACTATGGTCGGTCGCCTGCGCCAGAATGGCGGCGGTTTCGACCATTTCCACCATGAAGGTCGATCGCCCGCGCGCCAGATTGTCCGATGCGCCGACCCGGCTGAACAACCGGTCGACGGGGGTCAGCGTTACGCTGTGCGCGGGAACGAAGGCGCCGGCCTGGGCCAGCAGGACGATCAGCGCATTCTGGCGCAGGAACGTCGATTTGCCGCCCATGTTCGGGCCGGTGACCAGCCACAGCCGGTCGTTCCCGACCAGCCGGCAATCATTGGCGACGAAGGGCTGGCCCTGCTGGCGCAGCGCATCCTCCACCACCGGATGGCGGCCGCCGACGATGTCGAGGCAGGGCCCTTCACCGTCGATCGGCACGAACCGGGGCCGTTGCCACCCGCCTTCCGCCGCGCGTTCGGCCAGCGCCGCGGCGACGTCCAGCCGGGCGAGCGCATCGGCCGCATGTGCGATTTCGCCGCTGCGCGCCAGCGCCGCGTCGATCAGCGCCTCCAGATGCGCGGCTTCCGCCACCAGAGCATGGGCGCCGGCCTGCGCGACATGGGTGGCCTGTTCGTGCAGGTCGACCGAATTGAACCGGACGACCCCGGCCAGGGTCTGGCGATGGGTAAAGCCGCTGCGCGGCTGCATCAGCGCGTCGGCGGCGCGGGCCGGCACTTCCACATGATAGCCCAGCACGCCATTGTGCCGGATTTTGAGGGCGGCGATGCCGGTGGATTCGCGATAGCGCGTCTCCAGCGCGGCGATGGCGCGGCGGCCATCACCCGCCGTGCGCCGCAGATCGTCGAGCGCCGCGTCATAGCCGTCGGCGATATAGCCGCCATTGGCCGTTTCGGTCGGCGGCGCGGGCACCAGCGCGCGCGACAGGGCGTCGACCAGCGCGCCATGGCCGTCCAGCGCCGGCAGCAATGCGCGCAGCAGCGGTGGCTGGTCGGTCAGCCGGCCGAGCCGTTCGCGCAGCAAGCGCGCCTCGTTCAGCCCGTCGCGCAACTGACCCAGATCGCGCGGGCTGCCCCTGCCAATGGCGATGCGCCCCATGGCGCGGCCGATGTCGGGCAATGCGCGCAACGCGCCGCGCAGCTGGTCGCGCAGCGTGGCGTCATCATGAAACAGCTGCACCAGCGCCAGCCGCGCGCCGATCTGGTCCACGTCGGTCAGGGGCGCGGCCAGGTCCTGCCCCAGCAGGCGCGCGCCGGCGCCCGTGACGGTGCGATCGACCGCGCCCAGCAGGCTGCCTGCGCGCGCGCCGTTCATGGTGGCGACGATTTCCAGGCTGTCACGCGTCGCCGCGTCGATCGCGACATGCGCGCCGCCGATCCGCTGGACGGGCGGGGCCAGAAATGGCAGCTTGCCCCGTCCGGCATGGTCGAGATAGCCGATCAGCCCGCCCATCGCGGCCAGTTCGGCGCGGGTGAAACGGCCGAATCCCTCCAGCGTCGCGACACCGAACAGCCGTTTGAGCGCCGGTTCCGCCCGCGTGCTGGAAAAAGCCGTCTTTTCAAACATATGTGCGTCCGGCAGAGCCAGGTCACAGCCCTCTGGCACCACCGTTTCGCTGGGCCGCAGCCGGGCCAGTTCGGCCGGCAGGTCGGCGGCGCGCAGCGTCATCGTTTCGAATCGGCCGGTCGAGATGTCGGCGGCGGCAAGGCCGATCTCGTTCCGGGCATCACCGCCCGTGCGGCACAGCGCGACCAGCATATTGTCGCGCCGCGCGTCGAGCAGTGTTTCCTCGGTCAGCGTGCCCGCCGTCACATAGCGCACGATGGCGCGCGCGACGAGCGCCTTGCCGCCGCGCGCCTTTGCCTGAGCGGGGGTTTCGGTCTGTTCGGCGATGGCGACGCGGTGCCCCGCCTTGATCAGCCGGGCCAGATAGGTTTCGGCGCTGTGGGCCGGCACGCCGCACATCGGCACGGGGACGCCGCCATGCTCGCCCCGGCTGGTCAGCGCGATGTCGAGCGTGGCCGCCGCCGCCTTCGCATCGTCGAAGAACAGTTCGAAAAAGTCGCCCATGCGGTAGAACAGCAGGCTGTCGCGCGCCTGCGCCTTGAGCGCCAGATATTGCGCCATCATCGGCGTGGCGGCGGCAGGGGCAGGGGCCGGGTCGGCGGGGTTCGGGGCTGTCGGCATGGTCCTGTTGCGGATAGCGGCAAGCATCTGATCAGGAAAGGCACGAAAAAAAGCGCTTTCTCGCGCTTGCCCACACGCGGTTCCAGCCGCTAGTGACCCGTTCTGAAGTTCGTCATCATTTCCAGCAGGCGCTCAACGGCCTTCAGTATCCGTCAGGATTACTGGTAAATATATGTTTCCAGGTGGTTCATGGATTTGAAATACGCCCCACCCATGGCCGCATAAGGGGGGGCGTATTTGGAAGCCACCGCGCTGACGCCTGCGCAGTCAAGATAGAGGGTATGCGATGTCCGATACGTCTAACGTCGAATTTTCCGAACGGGAAGCACTGCTCTTCCACTCGGCGGGACGACCGGGCAAGATCGAAATCGTCGCATCGAAGCCGATGGCGACCCAGCGTGACCTCAGCCTCGCTTATTCGCCCGGTGTCGCGGTGCCGGTGCGCGAAATCGCGCGCGATCCGGGCACGGCCTACGACTACACCGCCAAGGGTAATCTGGTCGCGGTCATCTCCAACGGCACGGCTATCCTGGGGCTTGGCAATCTCGGCGCGCTTGCCTCCAAGCCGGTGATGGAGGGCAAGGCCGTCCTGTTCAAACGCTTCGCCGACGTCGACGCCATCGATATCGAGATCAAGACCGAGGATGTCGACCGCATCATCGACGCGGTCGAACTGATGGAACCCAGTTTCGGCGGCATCAACCTTGAAGATATCAAGGCGCCCGAATGCTTCATCATCGAACAGACGCTGAAGGAGCGGATGAACATCCCGGTGTTCCACGACGATCAGCACGGCACGGCGATTATCGCGGCTGCGGGTATCCTCAACGCCGCGATGCTGACCGGGCGGGATATGAAGGATCTGAAGGTCGTGGTGAACGGCGCGGGCGCGGCGTCGATCGCGTGCACCGAACTCATCAAGGCGCTGGGCGTGCCGCACGACAATGTCATCATGTGCGACAGCAAGGGCGTGATCTGGCAGGGCCGTACCGAAGGCATGAACCAGTGGAAGTCGGCCCATGCGGTGAAGACCGATGCCCGCACGCTGGCCGACGCCATGAAGGGCACCGATGTGTTCCTGGGCCTGTCGGTCAAGGGCGCGGTGACGCCGGAGATGGTGAAGCATATGGCCGATCAGCCTATCATCTTCGCCATGGCCAATCCCGATCCCGAGATTACCCCGCCCGAAGCCAAGGCGGTGCGTTCGGACGCGATCGTGGCGACGGGCCGGTCGGATTATCCCAACCAGGTCAACAATGTCCTCGGCTTCCCCTTTATCTTCCGTGGTGCGCTGGACGTACGGGCGACCCGCATCAACGAGGAGATGAAGGTCGCCGCCGCGCGCGCGATCGCCAAGCTGGCGCGCGCGCAGGTGCCGGAGGAAGTCGCCAAGGCGTATGGAAAATCGCACAGCTTCGGCCCCGACTACATCATTCCCGCGCCCTTCGACCCGCGCCTGATGGAAGTGGTGTCGTCCGCCGTCGCGCAGGCGGCGATGGACAGCGGCGTGGCGCAGAAGCCCATCGCTGACATGGCGGCCTATCGCCAGTCTCTCAAGGCCCGGCTCAACCCCACGATGGCGGTGCTCAATTCCGCCTATGAAGCGGCCAGGGCCAATCCCAAGCGCGTCGTCTTTGCCGAAGCGGAGGAGGAGGTCGTGCTGCGCGCCGCCATCCAATGCCAGGAGATGGGCTATGGCATTCCCGTGCTGGTCGGGCGGGCGGAAGTCTATGACAAGCTGAAGGCGCTGGGCGTACGCGACCCGGAAAGCTTTGAACTGCACAACAGCGTCAATTCGCCGCTGGTCCCCGAAATGGTCGACATCCTTTATGGACGGCTCCAGCGCCGGGGCTATCTGCGCCGCGATTGCGAACGGATGGTCAACCGCGACCGCAACATCTTCGGGTCGCTGCTGGTCAAAATGGGGCATGCCGATGCGATGATCACCGGCGTCACACGCCCCTATGCCCAGACGCTACGGGAAGTGAAGCGGGTGATCGATCCGGCGGCGGGACAGACGCCGTTCGGCATCCACATCATCGTGTCGAAGAACCAGACGGTCTTTCTGGCGGACACCACCGTCAACGAACGGCCGAGCGCGCGCGAGTTGGCGGACATCGCCGAAGGCACCGTGGCGGTCGCGCGGCGCATGGGGCATGATCCGCGCGTCGCCTTCCTCTCCTATTCCAGCTTCGGCAATCCGCCGGGCGGCTATCTGGACGATATCCGCGACGCGGTCGCCATCCTCGACCAGCGCGGCGTCGATTTCGAATATGAAGGCGAAATGGCGGCCGACGTCGCGCTCAACCCGGCGATGATGAAGAATTATCCGTTCAGCCGCCTGTCGGGACCGGCCAATGTGCTGGTCATGCCGGGGCTGCAATCGGCCAACATCTCCGCCAAGCTGCTGCGCGAAATCGGGGATACGTCGATGATCGGGCCGATGCTGGTGGGCATGGAAAAATCGGTGCAGATCGCCGTCATGACGTCCAGCGCATCGGAACTGCTGACGCTGGCGGTGCTCGCGGCGGGCGGCATCGCGCTGTAGGACGAACCGCCTTCGCGCGGTGGTGCCGGCATTCCGAGCGGGATGCTGGCGTGGTGGCGACAAAGGGTGTAGGGCGGGCATGAAGCTTACGTTCACGTAAAGCAAAGAGATCAGGAGACGCTACCGTGACGCCTTTCACGCCCCCGATCGCGGACCTTGCCTTCCTGCTGGACCAGGGTGTTTCCGCCGCCGGGGCCGGCGGCACCCTCGATGCCGGGATGGTCGCGGCCGTGCTGGACGGCGCGGGGCAGATCGCCCGCGACCAATGGGCGCCCCTGCGGCGCGTGGGCGACACGCAGGGCGCGCGCTGGACACCCGACGGCGTGCGCTGCGCCCCCGGCTTTGCCGAGGCGTATCGCGATTTCGTCGCCGGCGGCTGGGGCACGATTGGCGTGCCGGAACGGTTCGGCGGACAGGGGCTGTCCTTCGCCCTTCAGGTCGCGGTGTACGACCTGCTGGGTTGCGCCAATGGCAGCCTGATCCTGTGCCCCATCCTCAACAGCGGCGCGGTGGAGGCGCTGGCCCGGCATGGCGACGACGCGCAGCGGCGGACCTGGCTGCCCCGGCTGGTGACCGGCGAATGGACGGGCACGATGAACCTGACCGAACCGCAGGCGGGATCGGACGTGGGCGCACTGCGCACCCGCGCCACGCCGCGCCCGGACGGGACATGGGCGATCAAGGGGACGAAGATCTTCATTTCCTATGGCGATCACGACATGGCGGACAATATCGTCCATCTCGTCCTGGCCCGCACCCCGGACGCCCCCGCCGGGACAAAGGGCATATCGCTGTTCCTGGTGCCCAAATATCGGCTCGACCCCGACGGGGCGCCCGCTGTTCTCAACGATGTCCGCGCGGCGTCGATCGAACATAAGCTGGGGCTGCACGGATCGCCGACCTGTGTGATGACCTTTGGCGAGGCGGACGATTGCATCGGGGAACGCATCGGGCCCGAGCATGGCGGCATGCGGGCGATGTTCACGATGATGAACAATGCGCGCCTGCTAGTCGGGCTTCAGGGCGTGCATGCCGCCGAAGGCGCGACCCAGGCGGCAATCGCCTATGCGCGGTCACGCGTTCAGGGCGCACGCGCCGATTCGGCCGATCGCACGCCCGTCGCCATCATCGACCATCCCGATGTGCGGCGCATGCTGCTGCGCATGCGCGCGCTGACCGACGCCGCGCGCGCGCTGGTCTATCATACGGCGGGCCAGACCGACCGGGCATCGGCGGGCGACAAGGCCGCGTCCGCCCGCGTCGCGCTGCTCACCCCGCTTGCCAAGGCCTATGCCACCGACATCGGCTGCGAGGTCGCGTCGATCGGCATTCAGGTCCATGGCGGCATGGGTTTCATCGAGGAAACGGGCGTCGCGCAATATTATCGCGATGCGCGCGTCTTTCCCATTTACGAAGGCACCAACGGCATACAGGCGGCGGATCTGGTCACGCGCAAGCTTGGGCTGGACGGCGGCACCGCTTTCGCAGCGCTGATCGCGGACATGCGCGCTGATGCGGTGCACGCCGGACTGCGCGCGCTGATCGACCAATGCGCGACGATCGGCGAGACGCTGGCGCAGGCGTCGGTGCCTGACCGGCTGGCGGGCAGTAGTCCGTTTCTCACCATGCTGTCGACCGCCGTCAGCGGCTGGTTGCTCGAACGGCAGGCGCGCGCGCTGGCTTCGCTGGAGGACGCTGTTTTCGTCGCGCGCAAGCGGGCGACGATTGCCTTCTATCTGGAGCAGATCCTGCCGCAGGCGCAGGGGCTGGCGGCTGCCGCAATGGCGCCTGCGGAGGCGCTGTATGCGCTGCCCGCCGATGGTTTCGCCTGATTTTATGGGCGATGGCGCTGTCCGCCCTTGTCACCCGCGCCCGACCCGAAGAAGAGTCGCAGGACAGTGTGTGACGACCAGAAAGGCAAGGCAGGCATGACCGCGGTTCCCAGTTTCGACGATGCGACCTTTCGCCGGGTGCTCGGCCACTATCCGACCGGCGTGTGCGTCGTCACCGCGGTGGAGGCTGACGGCGCGCCCACCGGCATGGTCGTGGGCTCGTTCACCTCGGTCTCGCTGGACCCGCCGCTCGTCGCCTTTTTCCCCGATCGCAAATCGACGAGCTGGCCGCGTATCGAGAAGGTCGGGAAATTCTGCGTCAACGTGCTGGGCAGCGATCAGCAGCCGCTGTGCCGGCAATTCGCGGCCAGCGGCACGGACAAGTTCGCGGGCGTCACCCACCGCGTTTCCGCCAACGGATCGCCGATACTGGACGGCGTGGTCGCGTGGATCGACTGCACGCTCGACGTGGTGCACGAGGGCGGCGACCATTTCATCGTGCTGGGCCGGGTCGTGGCGCTGGAAGTGGACCGGCCGACATCGCCGCTGCTGTTCTTTCAGGGCGGTTATGGCGCGTTCGCGCAACTGACCTGAGCCCCCGAACGGCATTGGCGTGCACAGGGCCTCTCGCCGGCACGCCGGGCCTGCCCCGACCCTTCAGCCCACCGCGATCATCGAAATCTGCCGCCCATAATCCGATTCGCCCCGATGGCAGGCGCGGCGGTAGCTGAAGAACCGGCCGGGCTGGCTGTACGTATCCTCGTCCAGCATTTCGACCTGCATGATTCCCGCGGCGGCCAGCCGGGCGGCGACATAAGCGGCGATGTCGAACATGCGGTGGCCGCGCCGCCCGGCGCTGAAGAACCGGGCGTTGGCCGCATCGTCCGCCTCGAACCGGGCGGCGAAGTCATCCCCCACCTCATAGGCGGCACGGCCGATGCAGGGGCCGATAGCGCATAGTATCCGGTCGCGCCGCGCGCCCAGTTCCTCCATTGCCGCGATGGTCCGATCTGTAACGCCGGTGATCGCTCCCTTCCATCCGGCATGCGCAGCCCCCACCACGCCGTTTCCGGCATCGGCAAGCAGCACCGGCACGCAGTCGGCGGTCAGGATGCCGAGCACCAGTCCGGGCCGGTCCGTGACCATGGCGTCCGCGGCGGGACGGGCATCGTCGGCAAAGGGGGCGATCACCCGCACCACATCGGGGGAATGCACCTGCCGGACAGTAACCAGCGCCGCGCCCGGCAACAGTGCGTTGCGCGCGATGTCGCGGTTGTGCCGTACGGCCTGTGGGTCGTCCCGCGACCCCAGGCCGACATTCAGCCCGGCATGAATACCGGTGGAAACGCCGCCGGCACGTCCGGCAAAGCCGTGCGGAACGGCACCCAGCGCACGGGCCTTCATCAGTTCGATCATGCGCCTGCCACCCCTTCTTCACCCGGCCGCTAGCCGGCAAGCCGCCTGCTCGGTTACGCGATACGGTAACATACTTGCGCGCGCCGTATTAGGCGATAGTTTCGTCCCACAAAGCGCGCAAACCGGGCGGCGTCAGCGGGCACCGGCGAAGCCAAGGGACAAGGGGCCTCATTCATGATCTTCGGGCGCATAAAGCCTCTGGACGCCATATTGGCGACGGCGGAAAAGAAGGGGCTCCACCGATCGCTGGGCGCGTTCCAGCTCACCATGCTGGGCATCGGCGCCGTCATCGGCACCGGCATCTTCGTGCTGACCGCCGCCGCCGCGCAAAAGGCGGGGCCAGGCATGATGTGGAGCTTCGTCATCGCCGGCGCGGTCTGCGCGATCGCCGCTTTGTGCTATTCGGAACTGGCGTCGATGGTGCCGGTGTCGGGCTCCGCCTACACCTACACCTATGCGGTCGTCGGCGAACTGCTCGCCTGGATGGTCGGCTGGGCGCTGATCCTGGAATATGCGGTGGCGGCCAGCGCCGTCTCGGTGGGCTGGTCGGGCTATTTCATGGGGCTTATGAAAAGTGTGACCGGCCTTGAATTGCCCGCCGCGCTGGCGGCGGGGCCGACATGGTCCATGAACGGCCTGGTGCCGCACGCCGATTTCAGCAGCGGCATCATCAACATCCCGGCGATCTGCGTGGCGCTGTCCATCACCTGGCTGCTGATGATCGGCACGACCGAAAGCGCACGGGTCAATGCCGTGCTGGTGGTGATCAAGGTCGTTGCGCTCACCGCCTTTATCGCGCTGACGCTGCCGGTGCTGGAAACCGGCAATTTCTCGCCCTTCACGCCCAATGGCTGGTTTGGCCAGTCCGGCACCAGCGGCATGGGCGTCGTCGGGGCAGCGGCGTCGATCTTCTTCGCCTATGTCGGCTTCGATGCCGTGTCGACCGCGGCGGAAGAAACAAAGAATCCGCAGCGCAACGTGCCGATCGGCCTGATCGGCAGCCTGGCCATCTGCACGATCTTCTATCTGCTGGTCGCGGCGGGCGCGGTCGGGGCGATGGGCGCCCAGCCGGTGACCGGGCCGGATGGCGCGGTCGTGCAGCCGGGCTCCGCCGGCTTCGTTGCCGCTTGCGCCATGCCCGTCAATGCCGATGTGCTGGTCTGCTCGAACGAGGCGCTGGCCCATGTGCTGCGCGTCATCAACTGGCCGCTGGTCGGCAATGCGCTGGGTCTGGCCGCCAATCTGGCCCTGCCCTCGGTCATCTTGATGATGATGTTCGGCCAGACGCGCATCTTCTTCGTCATGGCCCGTGACGGTCTGTTGCCCGAAAAGCTGGCGACCATCCATCCGCGGTGGCGGACGCCGCATATCGTCACGCTGGTGACCGGGGTTTTCGTCGCCATCGGGGCGGCGCTTCTGCCCGTGGGACAGTTGGCGGACATTTCCAATTCCGGGACGCTGTTCGCCTTCTTCATGGTGGCGATTGCGGTTCTGGTTCTGCGGATCAGGGACCCCCATCGCCATCGCCCGTTCCGCACGCCGGCGATCTTCCTGGTGGCGCCATTGTCGGCGGCGGGGTGCCTGTTCCTCTATTTCAACCTGCCGGTGGACGCCATGATGGTGCTGCCGATCTGGGGTGGGCTGGGTCTGATCATCTATTTCCTGTACGGATATCGTAAGAGCCATGTCGGTCGCGGTCTTATCGACGTGCCGGAGGCCGCCGCTGATGTGCCGCCTCCGCCGGTGCCGCCGCTGGGCCGATAACCGGCGCCGCCGCCGGTTCGCCGCGCCCTATCCGATCATGTCCACGGTCGGCCGGGTGAACAGCCGGCCGCGTTCGGCCCACAGGACCACCAGCAGGGCCGCGACGGCGGACGCCAGCAGGCCCAGCGCCAGCGGCATGGCCGTGCCGTCGAACGCATGCCCGATGGCCGCGCCCAGCAGCGCGGACAGCACGGTGACCAGAAAGGCCTGAAAGGACGAAGCGGTGCCCGCCCCGCGGGAGAAGGGTTCCATCGCAATGGCGCTGAAATTCGCGCCGGTGAAGGCGATCGTCAGCAAGGTCAGGCTCATCAGGCCGATGAAGGTGGCGATGTTTTCCCCACCGGCCTTTATGACGATCATATGGACGATCGCGACGGCGATCAGTGCCGCCAGTGCGGCGTGGCTCATCGGTCGCGCGCCGAAACGCGCGACCAGCCGGCTGTTGAGCAGGCTGCCCGCGCCCATGCCGCCGGCAATCAGCGCGAAGACCAGCGGAAACAGCGGCCCCGCGTCGAACACATCGAAGACGATCTGCTGGACGGACACCAGGAATCCGATCATGCCGCCGGTCACGATGCCGCTGGCGACCATATAGCCGATCGACTGGCGGATGGTGAACACCGTGGCGATGGTCCGCCCGATAATGCGCGGCTTGAGTGCCAGCCGGCGTTCGGACGGCAATGTTTCGGGCAGGCGGACGACCATCCACAACAGTACCGGCATGGCGATGGCGGCCAGGACCCAGAATATCCACCGCCACGGCGCGAACCACAGGATCACCTGCCCGAATGCGGGGGCGATGACGGGCACGACCATGAAAATGGCCATGATTAGCGACATGACCCGCGCCATCGCATCACCGCTATGGCGGTCCCGTACGATGCTGATGGTGATGACGCGGCTGGCCCCGGCAAAGAAACCGGCGCAGGCACGCCCGACCAGCATCAGCGTGAAACCGGGCGCCACCGCGCAGGCGATGGTCGACAGGATGAACAGCGCCAGCGCCGTCCCCAGCACCGGCTTGCGCCCGAACCGGTCGGACAGCACCCCGAACACCAGCGACCCGATGCCCAGACCGATGAAATAGACGCTGATGATCAATTGCCGGTCGTTGGGCTGGGTGATGCGCAGGTCGCGCCCGATATCGGGCAACGCCGGCAGCATGGGGTCGATCGACAGCGCGTTCATGGCCATCAGCGCCGCGCCCAGCAGCACGAATTCGAGGAACCGTATATCCTTGCGCGGTGGTTTCGGAGCGTCGGAAGGGGCGTGGGCCAGCATTTGCGCGGCTATGGGGAATATCCCCGGGTCTTACCACATTTATTCACGGCGATTCGATTCCGGCACAGGTCGACGGGTCCGTTAACCCTGCTTGTCCGCGAACCTGCGGCCCTTTCTCCTCGAATCCCGCCGGCATCGTTAACCATTTTTTATTGCCCGTGGGGCAGTGTCGCCCCTGTGTAGAGATCCATTACGTCGAAATCCATCAAAGGGGGATCGTCATGGCCAATGGAAGCAAGAGCGCGCAATTCCTGATCGAGGCACGTCTGGCACGCGCCGCGGGCGGATCGCCCGAAGCGTGTTTCGAGCTGGGCGTCGCCTATAGTTGTGGTACGGGCGGCGTGCCGATCGATCTGGTCGAAGCGCATAAATGGTTCAATCTTGCCGCGTTGGGCGGGTATGCGCAGGGGCAATCGCTCCGGTCCGAAATCGCCGGGGAAATGACCGCCCGCGAAATCGCGGAGGCGCAGCGTCAGGCGCGCGCCTGGATCGTCGCGACGCAGGCGCGCGCGGCCTGACCGCCTTTATCCCGTCCCTTTTTTGAAGGGCGCCTGTTCGGCCAGCCATGCCCGTTCGCGGCGCACGCCCGTCCGTTCGCTTGCCAGGAAATCAGCTACCGCGCGGCGAAAACCCGGGTCGGGGATGAAATGCGCCGAATAGGTCGGTTCGGGCGCATAGCCCCGCGCCAGCTTGTGCTCGCCCTGCGCGCCGGCCTCCACCCGTCCGATGCCGCGGGCGATGGCGATATCGATCGCCTGATAATAGCATAGTTCGAAATGCAGATTCGGCACGTCTTCGACGCAGCCCCAATAACGGCCGTACAGCGCTTCCCCGCCGATCAGGTTGAGCGCCCCGGCGATCGGCCTGCCGTCCCGCAGCGCCAGGATCAAAAGCAGATGGTCGCCCATCGTCTGCCCCAGAATGGAGAAGAAGGAGCGGGTGAGATAGGGCCGGCCCCATTTGCGCGCGCCGGTATCCTGATAGAAATGCCAGAATATATCCCAATGCGCTTCGGTGATGGCGGGCCCGGTCAGATGGACGATGTCCAGCCCCGCGACCGCGCGTTCCCGCTCCTTGCGGATATTCTTGCGCCGGGCGCTCGACAATTCGTCCAGGAAATCGGCGAAGTCGCGATAGCCCCGGTTGGTCCAGTGGAACTGGCTGTCTTCCCGGATCAGCCAGCCGGCCTCGCGGAACTGGTCGATCTGGCCCGACTCGACAAAGGTCGCATGGGCGGACGACAGGCCATTGCGTTCCACCAGCGTCTGGATGCCGGCGATCAGCGCCGGCGCCTGCCCGGCATCGCGCAGCAGCAGGCGGGGGCCGGGCACGGGGGAAAAGGGTGCGGCGAGCTGGATCTTGGGATAATAATGGCCGCCCGCCCGCTGCCAGGCGTCGGCCCAGCCATGGTCGAACACATATTCGCCCTGACTGTGGCTCTTGCCGTATGTCGCGGCGGCGGCGGCGATCCGCCCGTCTTCCCCGTCGATGACGATCGGCAGCGGTTGCCAGCCCGTGCCCGGCCCGACGCTGCCCGACTGTTCCAGCGCCGTAAGGAAATCCCAGCGCATGAACGGATTGGCGGTGCCGGCGCAGGCGTCCCATTCGTCGCGGGGCAGGGTGGCGACGCCTTCCACAATACGCGCGACGATGTCAGTCATCGCTGTCCTCGAAGATGATCTGGTCGGCAAGGGCGTGCGCCATGGCCCGTTCGGCGCGGGTCCGCACGGTCCAGCTCAGCACGGGCAGTCCGGCGCGGCGCGCATGGCGGCTGAGGCTTGAAAGGTCGCGAACGTCACAGGCCAGGAAATCGGGCTTCGTCGTCCAAAGTGCAAGGGTGCGTTCGGCGCGGCCGCGCCAATATCCCTTGTCCCGCGCGGTCAGGACCAGGCCGCGCGCCTGCATGGGCCGGTGCTGCGCGAACCAGTGCACAGCACCGGGGTGGAACGACATGACCGCGACCGGCGCGCCGGGCCACGGGTCCAACGCGGCCGCGACCGCGCGGCAGAGAGGGCCTGCCCGCCGGTGTCCGGGCTTTAGTTCGATCAGCACCGGCGTTGCGTACCCGGTGCGCGCCAACAGTGCGGACAGGCGCGGTATCGCCCCGCCGTCGGGTAGGCGCAGCGCGTCGATCCGCGCCGCCATACGGGCATCCAGCCGTCCTTCCGCCCCGGTCATCCGCGCCAGCGTTGCGTCGTGGAAGACCATCGGCACGCCGTTGCGGCTCAGCCTTATGTCGCATTCGATCCCGAACCCCGCCTGTATCGCCGCGTCGAACGCGGCCATGCCGTTTTCGCTGCGGCCCCGGCCATGCAGCCCGCGATGAGCGAAGGGCCGCTCCGTCAGGAAGGAGAGGTCGGGCCGGATCATGCCCCGTCACTCCGCGGGATCGGGCCGGTGGCGATCAGGCGGAGAGGGGGCGGGCCGGGAGCGGGCGGGCCAGCAGCGATCGGGCCAGGAGCGATCAGGAAAGCGCGGGACGGACAAGGACGATCGCGTCGATTTCGACGGCGGCGCCCAGCGGCAGCACCGGGACGCCGACGGCGCTGCGTGCATGCCGGCCGGCATCGCCGAACACCTCCACCATCAGTTCGGATGCGCCGTTGGCGACCTTTGGCTGATCGATGAAGTCCGGCGCGCTGGAAATGAAGGCGCCCAGCTTCACCACCCGTTCGACCCGGTCGAGGCTGCCGAGCGCCGCCTTCATCTGTGCCAGCAGCATCAACCCGCAGGCGCGTGCCGCGCGCACGCCATAGTCCAGATCGCGGCCGTCGCCCAGCCGGCCGGTCATCAGGCCGTCATCCGCCAGCGGCAGTTGCCCGGAAATATGCAGCAGGCCACCCGCTTCGACCGCCGGCACATAGGCGGCGACCGGCGCGGCGGGCTGGGGCAGGGTGACGGTCAACGCGGCGAGGCGGGCGTCGATGCTCATCGGGCGGGCTCCTTGATCATGCGGTTTCGGGACGGGTGGACAGGTCCGGGGCCGGCAACGGCGCCGGACCTTCGGACAGCCGGTCGGAAATCCACGTCTCCGCGCGCGCCCACTCGTCGATGCGGATATGGGCGTGCGATGCGGTGGGAAGACTCGACGCGATTTCGGGTTCGCCGATCATGTGCAGCCGCCAGGTGCCGGGGACGTGCTTGGCCACCGACTGATGATGTTCGGGCAGATCGTCGATGAACAGCGCCGCGCTCGGCTGTCGCTGCGCCACGATCTCGGCCAGCTGCCGACCCTTGGCTCCCTGATTCCAGTAGACCGGGTGATGCAGTCCCAGCGCGGCCAACTGGTCGATGCGCTGGGCATGATGCCGCTCGCCGATATTGGTGAGGACCACGATGTCGGCGATCTCCGACAGCCGGGCCATCGCCTCCATCGCGCCGCTGATCGGCAGCTGGCGGGGCATTTCCGTGTCGAAAAAGGCGGTCAGCAATTCCCAGATAAGCGCCCGTTCCACCGGCAGTCCGCTATCCTTGTGGCGCAGCGCCTCGGTAAAGCCGCGTTCGTGAAAATCGAAATGGACGTTGTGGGTCTCGTCCAGCCACTGGCGGAATGGCACCACCATGTGCAGCAGGACTTCGTCGCAATCGGTGATGATCAGGGGCCGGGCCATCAGTGCAGCCTGTCCCTGGCGGCGATCAGGCCGGCCGGATCGGTTCCGATCGCCGCGGCGCAGGCGATGAGGTCGGGTTCGTGGTCGGCCAGGAACCCCAGCACTGCGTCGAGCATGGCGGGACTGTCGATGCCGCCGCGCAGCGCGTCGCCGTCCAGCCCGGTCAGTGCCAGCAGCCGGTCGGCCCGCCGTTGGTCCTCCAGCGCCCAGGCGAGCGCCATCAGCGCCATTGTCTGTGCTTCCGCCGGGGTCTGCGCGCAGGCATTATGATGGTTGGGGGCGTGGCTGGCCGGCATTTTGCCAGTGTCGCGCTTGCCATCGGGCGTGTCGAGTCGCATGATCGCACCTTCAGAAATAGAGCAGGCGGCCAAACCGGCCGGCCTGCGGGAACAGTTCCAGATTTGCGGGTGATTGGTGGCAAAGCGCGTGCTCGTTGTCGAGGACAACGAACTCAATCTCAAACTTTTCTGCGATTTGCTGCGTGCGCATGGGCATGACACGCTCCCGGTGCGCGACGGCCGTGACGTTGTGGCGCGTGCGCGCGACTTCCACCCTGATCTGGTGATCATGGACATCCACCTGCCCCATGTCAGCGGGCTGGATCTGATCGTGTCGCTAAAGCGCGACGACAGGCTGTCGAGGGTGCCGATCATGGCCGTCACCGCCTATGCGGGCCAGGGGGACGAGGACCGCATCCGGCAGGCGGGAGCGGAAGCCTATGTCTCGAAACCGATTTCGGTGCTGCGCTTCGTCGATCAGGTGAACGCCCTCCTCTGATTCCCGCGCGTGCCGGTGGCGCGGCCCTGTCGCGCAACGGTCATGCCAGGTTCACCGTTGCGTAACCATCGCGACATGTACCGGACATGTTGGTCTGCCATCTCCCCTGTCCACGGCTTCGCGCGGCATTCGACCGCCAGCCGCGACACAGGGGTAATCATCATGTCTCATCTCACCGACGAGGCGCGCGCGGCCTATCGCGCCGCCCAGCCCAGGATCGACGCGGGCGACAACAGCCTGGAATCCATCGTTTCCGCCAATCCGGGGCGCCGCACCATATTGAAGAACGGCCTGCTCGGCCTCTCCATCCTGCCGATGCTGGGTGCGCTGGCCGCCTGCGACGATGATGATGACAAGACGCCGACCCCCACCCCTACGCCGACCCCCACGCCGGCTCCCGCGCCCAGCTATGCGATCGCTTTCGCGCCGGTCGCCGCGAACATGAACGACACCGTCACCGTGCCGGCGGGCTATACCGTCGACGTGATGCTGAAGGCTGGCGATTCGGTCGAACCGGGCACCCCCTATTCGGGCAGCGCGCCGACCCCGGCGGACACCGAGAAATGGGCCGGCGGCAATCATGACGGCATGGAATATTACGCGCTGTCCGGCACTGACCCCAATGCGGGCGGTCTGCTGGCGATCAATTTCGAACTGCCCGATTTCAACATCCTGTTTCCCGACGGCAACTACGATGCCGCTACCGCCACCGCCGATCAGAAGGCGATCGCCTTGTCGGCGGTCGGGGTCGGCGTGGTCGAAATCGCCAAGGGCAGCGACGGCAAATGGGCGGTGAAGGCCGGCTCGAAATATAACAAGCGCTATACCGGCAACAGCAGCTACAAGGCGGGCGGTCCGGCCGCCGGTGTCCTGTCCGGCTCGATCAAGGGTACGCTCAACAATTGTTCGTCGGGCCGCACGCCTTGGAACACCTATCTCACCTGCGAGGAATCGACCGACAATTATCTCGACCCCACGCAGCCGTCGGAAAATTACGGCTGGGTCGTGGAAATCGATCCGTTCCTGGAACTGGCCGCGCCGACGAAGCGCACCGCCATGGGCCGTTTCAGCCATGAAAACACCGCTTTCATGGCGAACGCCGACCGCCGCGTCGCTTTCTACATGGGCGACGACAGCACGCCGGGCTGCATCTATAAGTTCATCCCCGACCGCGCCTATAGCGAAGCGAACCGGGCGGCGAACACCGACATGCTCGATTATGGCACGCTCTATGTCGCCCGGTTCAACGGCGACGGCACGGGCGAATGGCGTGCGCTGGTCCAGGGTCAGAACGGCCTGGTGCCGGGCGCGATCGATCCGGGCAGGGTGAGCCAGGGTCCGACGACCCCGGAAACCGTCGATTTCCGCAATCAGGCGGACGTGCTGGTCAAAACTGGCGCTGCGGCGCGCGTTGCCGGCGGCACCGTGATGGACCGCCCGGAATGGATCACGGTCGCGCCCGACAACAGCGCGGTGTTCGTGACGCTCACCAACAACAGCAGCCGCAAGGTGACGGACACGGCCAACCCGCGCACGTCCAACCGCCACGGCCATATCATCAAGTTCAAGGAGGCGGGCGACTCGCCGCTGGCGACCAGCTTCACCTGGGAAATCTTCCTGCTGGCGGGCGACCCCAGCCTGGCGGATTTCGGTGCCCCGACCGACGATCTGGAAGGCAATATCAAGGGCGACACCTTCTCCAGCCCCGACGGTATCCGCATCGATCCGCAAGGCCGGCTGTGGGTGCAGACCGACCATAGCGTGCCGGGCTCCTCGGGTGATTCCGCGCGCACCATCGAGCAGGTCTTCGGTCAGAATGCGATGTTCTACGTCGACCAGACGACCAAGGAGTCGAAGCGCTTCCTGGTCGGCCCGAACGGCTGTGAGATCACGGGTCTGGCCTATACGCCCGACCTCAAGACCTTCTTCGTCAACATCCAGCATCCGACCGGCAACTGGCCGGAAGACGGCAAGGCGCCGCGTTCCTCGACCATCGTGGTTCAGCGGACCGACGGCCAGCCGGTCGGCAACTGATCGACCTGCCCCCGGTTTCACGACCGGGGGCAGGTTCGCCGGTCACGGTGACGCGAACGGCAAAAGGCCCGTTCCCACGCAGGGAACGGGCCTTTTGCCGTATAGCCGATCAGGCGCGCTGGCCGATGGACGGCCGCGGGCGCTTACTTGATCTTGGCTTCCTTGAACTCCACATGCTTGCGCACGACCGGATCATATTTGCGGAAGCTCAGCTTCTCCGTCTTCGTACGCGGATTCTTCTTCGTCACGTAGAAGAAGCCGGTGTCGGCGGAGCTGACGAGTCTGATCTTCACGGTCGCTGGCTTGGCCATGGCCCAAATCCCTAGGTTCAATCACGAAAAAGAAAGGCAGCCCCCAACCCGTATGGAAGAAGGGGCCGCCCGTTTCAGCCGCCGCCCTTGCGGCAGATTCGGGCGATTGTCAAGGCGGAGGCCGCTATCAGGTGGGTTCGCCCGGCATTCACGCCACCTTAACCGCCGCCCGGTAGGATCGGCTCCAGAGCTTGGGTAAAGGAAGGAGCGCCGTCCATGCGCCATGACAGGACTTTGGCAACACTGACCGACCTGCTGCGGCGCATCGACGGGCTGGCCAGCCAGCGTGGCCATCTCTCGGGCCCGCGCCTGAACGACGAGGTCGACCAGATCCGACATATTGCCCGTACGGCCAATATAGGCGGTGTCGAAGGTCTGGCGCTCACGCTGCAATCGGCCTTGTCCCTGCATGGGCAGGCGCCGGTCATCCTTTCCTATCTCGACCGCATGCGTGACGTGATCACCTCGGCCATGCCATCGGACGATAGCGCTCCGTTACCCTTTGCGCCGCTCTTTGCCATATCGCCGGTCCCCGTGTCGGCCGGGTCGCCTGCCCGGCGCTGACTGCGCCGCTGTTGGTCGATGGACGCGCTTCTCACTGCTTTGCTCGGTTGCCTGATCGGCGAGATGGGGGACAAGAGCCAGTTGCTCGTGCTGGCGCTTGCCGCGCGCTATAATCGCGACGGTGCGGTTATCGCCGGAATCGTCGTCGCCGCCTTCGCCAATTCCGCCATTTCGGCGACCGCCGGCGCCTTTATCGGCCCGATGCTGGGGTCGGACGCGCGTTTGCTGTTCATGGCGCTCGCCTTCCTGTTTCTGGGCGGGGGTATGCTCTGGCCGGTCAAGCCGCCCGATCCGCTGGCGGGCTGGCCGCTGGGCGCGTTCATAACGACCTTTTTGGGCCTGTTCATCCTGGGCTTTGGCGATGGCGCCCAGTTCCTGATCCTGGGCCTCGCCACGCGCATGGCCGATCCGGCGCTGGCCGCGATCGGCGGCGCGATCGGCATCATCCTGGCGTCGTTGCCGGTCGTGCTGTTGCGCGGCCAGTTCCTGTCGGTGATGCCGCTGCGGCTGATCCGCCGGTGCGGCGCGGCGATCATGCTGCTGGTCGGCGTGATCAGCATGCTGACCGCGCTGCATCTGGTCTGATCGACTATGTCCATCAGTCTGAACGAGGATTTGACCGCGCAATTTCGCCCGGATCGTGGCACGTATGGCCATGGATCATTATAGGTTCGAAACATCCGCAGGAGACCAGATATGACCGCGCCTGACCTCAAGACCCCTACCGATCTGAAGAGCAACGCGACCAAATCCGTCGCGCAGGCCCTGAACGGCGTGCTGGCGGACAGCTATGCCCTGTATTTCAAGACCAAGAATTTCCACTGGCATGTGTCAGGGCCCCATTTCCGGGATTATCACCTGCTGTTCGACGAGCAGGCCGCGCAGATCCTGGCGACGACCGACCTGATCGCTGAGCGCGTGCGCAAGACCGGCAATACGACGTTGCGGTCGATCAGCGACGTGTCCCGGCACCAGTCGCTGAAGGACAATGACGCCGATTATGTCAGCCCCGCCGACATGCTGAACGAACTGCGCGAGGATAATCTGAAGCTTGTGGAAGCGTTGCGCGCGATGAAGGCGGCGGCGGGCGAAGCCGGCGACAACGCGACCGAAGGCGTTGCCGACGACTGGACCGACCAGGCCGAGCAACGCGCATGGTTCCTGTTCGAGGCCGGCCGCAACGCCTGACATCTTCGTGCGGCTGGGCGTCCCCCCTCCGGTGCCGGTTGGGGCCGGGGGGCGTCCGGCTGGCTCATGCGCCGCGTTATGCGGAGACGGGACCTGTCGTACGCCGCTCAGAAGGTGAGCAGCGGCTTGCGGGATATGCGCCGCAAAAAATAATCCCGGACAGCGCGATGGACGCGGGAGAGCCTTGGCGCCCTTAGCCGCCGCGAATCGTCAGTCGGTTTACGCCTCGTCGTTCTGCCCGATCGCGATAATGTGCAGCGCATCGGCCTTTCCCGCGAAATCCATCGTCTCGCCGACCTGCGCCTCCATCATCGCCCGGGCCAGCGGCGCGGAAAAGCTGATTCGCCCGGCCCTGGGGTCGGCCTCGTCGTCGCCGACCAGGGTGACAGTCTTCTCCTGCCTGTTCAGTCGATAGGTCACCCGGCATCCGAAGGCGACGGCCTGCCCGTCCGGCGACGGTTGCACCTGCGCCGTCGCCAGCCGCGTGCGCCAATAGCGCAAAGTGCGCCGATGGGCCTTGGCCGCTTCTTCCTCCATGGCGGCGAGGTCGATCGCTTCCAGCGCCTCCACCTGCTCGCCGATCAGCCGCAGACCGCGCGCGGTTACCCAGTTGGGACCGGGCGGGATCGGCAGTTCGAATGTGGGTTCGAGATGCTCCTCGTCGCTCTCGCGGCGGAATGCCACACTCATCGCGGTCAATCCTCGTCGAACAGGCCGGCGAGCTGTTCCACCATCGTGCCGCCCAGCTGTTCGGCATCCATGATCGTCACGGCGCGCCGGTAATAGCGGGTGACGTCATGCCCGATGCCGATCGCCACCAGTTGCACGGGGGAACGGTTTTCGATCCAGTCGATCACCTGACGCAGATGCCGTTCCAGATAGGTGCCGTTATTGACCGACAATGTGCTGTCGTCGACCGGCGCGCCGTCGGAAATGACCATCAGGATGCGGCGTTCCTCATTGCGCGCCAGCAGGCGGTTATGTGCCCACAGCAGCGCTTCGCCGTCGATATTTTCCTTCAGCAGCCCTTCGCGCATCATCAGGCCCAGATTGCGGCGGGCGCGCCGCCAGGGTTCGTCGGCCTTCTTGTAGATGATGTGGCGCAGGTCGTTGAGGCGGCCGGGCATGGGGGGGCGCCCGGCGGCCAGCCACGCTTCCCGGCTTTGCCCGCCCTTCCATGCGCGGGTGGTGAACCCCAATATCTCGGTCTTCACGCCGCATCGTTCCAGCGTGCGCGCCATGATGTCGGCGCTGATCGCCGCGATGCTGATCGGGCGGCCGCGCATGGACCCGGAATTGTCGATCAGCAGGGTGACGACGGTGTCGCGAAATTCGGTATCGCGCTCGACCTTGTACGACAGGGAACGGGTGGGATCGATCACGATCCGCGCCAGCCGCGCCGCGTCCAGCAGCCCTTCCTCCTGATCAAAGTCCCAGCTGCGTGACTGCTGCGCCATCAACCGCCGTTGCAGGCGATTGGCGAGCTTCGTCACCGCCCCCTGCAGGCTGACGAGCTGCTGGTCTAGAAAGCCGCGCAGGCGCGTGAGTTCATCCTCGTCGCACAGGTCCGTCGCCGTGACGATCTCGTCGAACGTCGTCGTATAGGGCTTGTAGTCGAAACCGGGCGGCAGGTCGGACATGGGCCGGTTCGGCCGGACGGGCATCATGCCGTCCTCGCCCATCTCCGATCCGTCGTCGCCGTCTGCGTCGAACTCGTCATTATATTCGGTCTCGCCCTCCTCGGACTCGCCGCCGGTGTCCTGCGCGCGCTCCTGGGCGTCCGTGGCGCTGTCGCCGGACTGTTCCTCGCCGCTGTCGCCGTCGTCCTGCTGCTCTTCCTCTTCGTTCTCGCCTTCGTCCTCCGGCTCGCCCTCGTCGGTTTCGGGCGGGGCGTCGGCGTCGATCAGGTGCAGATGCTCCAGCATGGCCGACGTCAATTTCTGGAAAGCGCGCTGGTCGTCGATCGCCATGGCCAGCGCGTCGAGGTCGGCGCCGGCCTTGTCCTCGATCCACTGGTCGATCATCGCCATGCCGTCCACCATGTCGGCGGGCGTCGGCTGTCCGGTCAGCCGCTCGCGCACCTTGAGCGCCAGCGCCGTCGACAAGGGCACTTCATCCGCCGTCCGCGCGCGGCGGATGGGATCGGATTTGAGACGCATGGCAAGCGCATGGTTGAGGTTGTCGCGCACCCCGTCCATCGCCCGTGCGCCGATCGCCTCGACCCGCGCCTGTTCGACCGCATCGAACACCGCCCGGGCCACCGCCTCGCCCGGCGCGGACGCCTGGTGCATGCGGGGATTGTGATGACGCAGTTTCAGGGCATAGCCGTCGGCGACGCCGCGCGCCAGCGCCACCTGGTCGGCAGGCAGCGTGCGGCCGGGGGTCGGCACCTTGATTGCCTTGCCCGCCACATGCGGGCTGTCGCTGGTGAAGCCCACCTCCACCTCCGCGTCGCGCGCCATGGCGCGCGACGTGCCGGCCAGCACGTCCTTGAACGCGTCGAGGGGGGACCGCTCGCTCATGGTTCCAGCAGCGTCTCGCGCAGCCGCGCGATCGTCGCCGCGTCCGCGCCCAGACTGGCCAGATAGGCAGCCATGCCGCCATGGTCCCGCTCCACGGCGTCGAAACCCGCCGCCAGATAGACCGGGTCGGCGCGCAGCAGCGGCGCCATCATCTCCGGCCGGCTGCGGACATTGCGCGCCATCAGCGTCGTGCGGTGCGAAAACAGCCAGTCCCAGTCGGCATGATCGTTGGTCGCCAGATAGTCCTGCTCTATGGTCGCGCGCGGCACGCCCAGCGCCGACAGCAGCAGCGCCGCGGCGAAGCCGGTCCGGTCCTTGCCCGCGGCACAGTTGATCAGGATCGGCCGGTCGGTTTCGGCCAGCGTCGCGAACATCCGGGCATAGGACGGTGCGTGATCGGCCGGAATTGCGCGATAGACGGCCATCATCCCGTCGAACATCGATTCGCGCGTGGCGTCGTCCTGCCTCATGATGTCGGTCAGCACGCCGCTGCCCTCGCCATAATCGCGGCACCAATAGCCTGTTCCGCCCGCCTCATGCCAGCGCGTCGGTTCCGCCAGCCGTTCGTCCTGGCGGCGCAGATCGATGATCGTGCCGATCCGCAGGGCGCGCAGCCGATCGGCGTCCTCGCCCGTCAGCAGCGCCATGGTGCCTGACCGATACAAACGCCCGCGTTTCACCCGTCGCCCGTCCTGCGTCGCATAGCCGCCGAAATCGCGCAGGTTGAACCCGCCCGTCAACGGCACCAGACGCGGGTTGGACAGGGGCTTGTCCGGGGCGAGCAGGTCCGTCATTTCACCCGGCTCGCCACGCTTTCGGGCAGATCCTTGCCGAAGACGCGCTGATAATATTCGGCGACCAGCGGCCGTTCGGCATCATCGCATTTGTTGAGGAAGGACAGGCGGAAGGCAAAGCCCACATCCTTGAAGATCAGCGCATTCTGCGCCCAGCTGATCACGGTACGCGGGCTCATCACGGTCGAAATGTCGCCGTTGACGAATCCCTGGCGGGTCAGTTCCGCCACCTTGATCATATTCTCCACTTCCTTGCGGCCACCCTCATGGTCGTATTCGCCCGATTTGGCCAGGACCACCTGCGCTTCGGTCGCGGCGGGCAGGTAATTGAGCGCCACCACCAGGTTCCACCGGTCCATCTGGCCCTGGTTGATCTGTTGCGTGCCATGATAGAGCCCGGTCGTGTCGCCCAGTCCCACGGTGTTGGCGGTCGCGAACAGGCGGAACCAGGGATTGGGGCGGATGACCCGGTTCTGGTCGAGCAGCGTCATCTTGCCGTCCGTTTCCAGCACGCGCTGGATCACGAACATGACGTCGGGCCGGCCCGCATCATATTCGTCGAACACCAGCGCCACCGGCCGTTGCAGCGCCCAGGGCAGCAGCCCTTCGCGGAATTCGGTGACCTGCTGCCCCTCCTTCAGCACGATGGCGTCGCGTCCGACCAGGTCGATGCGGCTGATATGCGCGTCCAGGTTGATGCGGATGCACGGCCAGTTCAGCCGCGCCGCCACCTGTTCGATATGGGATGATTTGCCGGTGCCGTGATACCCCTGCACCATGACGCGCCGGTTGAAGGCGAAGCCGGCCAGGATTGCCAGCGTGGTGTCCGGGTCGAACACATAGGCGGGGTCGAGATCGGGCACCCGCTCGTCGGCTTCCGAAAAAGCCGGGATCTTCATGTCGACATCGACACCGAACATGTCCCGCGCGTCCACTTCGCGGTCGGGCGCGGCCAGCAGCGTGTCGGATCGCGGATCGGGCTGGACATTGGGGATGTCGGTCATGGCGTTTCTCTCTGTAAATCCTCCCTGCCCCTAAACGATAGGGGAAGGGCCTGTCGATAGGATGGAACGTCCTGACGCGCCGATCAAGCGGCCCGTTGGTTCGCAATGGCCCTTTCCAGATGGTCGCCGATCAGGCGAAGGCAGGGGCCTTGCGCAGATGGCCATAGGCCTCGATCACCGCCTGCAACGCGCTTTCATGGCTGCGGTCGCCGCCATTATGGTCGGGGTGATAGGCGCGCAGCAGTTCCGTATAGCGCTGGCGCAGGGCGCGGCGGTCGGCATCGATGGGCAGTGACATGGCGGCAAGCGCCTTGCGATCCTGCGGTGAGAGGGGTCTGCCATCCTCCCGCATGGCCCGGTCGGCGCGTGTCTTCGCCACCCGTTCGCGCAGGCTGGCGCCGATAGCGTCGAGCGGATCGACGAAATCCGACCATCGCGGCGGAGGGCTGGCGCCGTTGGTGGAAAAGGCGCGGGTTTCGCGTTCCCACCCGGCATAGGGCCGCTGGGCCGCTGCGATTTCCTCCGCGCTAATGCCGGTGAAGAAATTATAGCCCTGATTGAAAGCCCGCACATGGTCCAGGCACAGCCAGCGCCAGCGCGGCCCGTCATCCTGGCTGCGCGACCGTTGGTCGTCGGGCAGTGGCGCGCGAAATTCGCCGGGCTCCGGGCATCCTGCCACCGCGCAGGGGCGGCCGCTCTCCACCCGGCCGTGGAAGCGGTTGAAACGCCGGTTCGAGAAAGAGTCGCTGGTCAATTTCGTCCTGATGCAATGTGCGCAAAGCACCGTATATAGAGACAATGACCCAGCAGCTCCAAGGCCCGGTGGCCATTCAGATCGAATCGCGCCTGCGCGCGGCCCTCAATCCCACCCGTCTCGCCGTCATCGACGACAGCGAAAGCCATCGTGGCCATGCGGGCCATGACGGATCGGGTGAAAGCCACTTCACGGTCGACATCGTGTCGGACCGGTTCACGGGCGCCAGCCGGGTTGCGCGGCAGCGGCTGGTCAATAGCGCGCTGGCCGACCTGTTGCGCGACAAGGTGCACGCGCTGGTCATTCGCGCCCGCGCGCCCGGCGAGGAATAAGGCCGGTGACGATGTTTTTCGCCCTCCGCAATCGCCCCTTTCCCGGATTGGACACACCATGACCATGGACGACATCATCAGCCAGACCATCCTGCCCACCACCCATGATCTGGGCGATTTCAAGGTGCATCGCGCCCTGCCCGCGAAGGAACGGACCATGGTCGGGCCGTTCATTTTCTTCGATCAGGCCGGACCGGCGCGGATCGGGCCGGGGCACGGCGTCGACGTGCGGCCGCATCCGCACATCAACCTCGCCACCGTCACCTATATGTATGAAGGGGCGTTCCTGCACCGCGATTCGCTGGGCACCGAACAGGTGATCGAACCCGGCGCGGTCAAC